>QNEM01000389.1 GCA_003645215.1 Gammaproteobacteria bacterium | reverse complement strand
TCTTGATACGTGAAGGATCGTAATAGGGAAGATTCAACCCAGAACCGATTCCAACCTCCAAAACAATACCATGAGCAAGTGGAGCGACTTTACGTCGCTGATGAATATTAGGTTTCATGCTGCAGCTCAGGTGCACGACTTTAGGCATGACGTATTTATTATAGAAACCCATCGTTATCTCCTGACTGAGAATACTAATGACTTGCTCACTGAGGTTCTTAAGCAGTTACGTTTCAGGATAGACCGATAGTTATGAAGACGCCACTATCGTTAAGTGTTGGTGAATCCCCTCATTTCCTGCCGCTAAAATGTGACAAATCATCAGGATTGACGATTTGCACGACAGCATGTCGCCACAGGCGAGGTACAAGGAAGTACCGAGTGAAATCCATACCTAAAAACACATAGTCAGTAAGCATTCACTCACTATATATGCAATACAGTGAAACAACCTATATACAAAGATGAAATCCCTACTAAACTTATCAACTATATAGTTGACTAAATTACTCTGAAAAGAGAGAATTGCCGCCCTTTTCGGGCAAAGTCCGAGGTAAAAGATAGATGAAATTAACAACAAAAGGCCGCTATGCCGTTAATGCCATGCTGGATCTGGCATTACATAATGATAAGGCGCCGATTAATCTGACCGACATTTCAGCCAGGCAGGACATCTCCCTGACCTATCTGGAGCAATTATTCAGCAAGCTGCGCAAGAAAGGTTTGGTTGAAAGTATCCGAGGCCCCGGTGGCGGTTACCGCCTGGCACTCGATGCAGATGAAATTACCATAATGCGCGTAATGTATGCCGTTGATGAACCCATTGATGTGACCCGTTGTGGTGGTCAGCAAAACTGCATGGGTGATGTGCGCTGTTTGACCCATGATTTGTGGTTGGGCCTGAACCGCCATATCGCTGAATATTTGAATGGCATATCACTCGGAGAAATGGTTCGAATGAATAATGTAAAACAGGTGGCTGACCGACAGGATGCCATCATGCTTAAAGATGTTACCCACATGGCCGCAACACCATCAGATGCTACACATTAAGTTGAGTAAGACACTATGAGCGAATCAATTATCTCAAAAGACATCACGTTGACCGATAAGGCAGCAGAACATGTCAAAAACTTTCTGGCTAAAAATGATGCCAGCATAGGCTTACGCCTTGCGACCAGGACCACTGGTTGTTCTGGCTATCAGTATGTCGTCGAAGCAGCTGAACAAACGACAGAACAAGATGAAGTATTCGAATCCAAGGGTGTGAAGATCTTTGTCGATAAACTCAGCCTGCCTTTGTTGATAGGTACAGAAATGGATTATGTCCGCGAAGGACTCAACGAAGAGTTTCAATTTAAAAATCCGAATTCACAGGAAACTTGTGGTTGCGGCGAGAGTTTTAGCGTTTAGCAACGCCACGTAAGTAGGCAAGTAATTAATCAGGACATGCATTGATGACATCACCAACAGAAAATATCGATACGAGCAGGGTTGAAGAAGCCCCGGTTGAGAATGCCCAGGTTGAAACTCTGGTTAATGCCGAATACGAACATGGGTTTGTTACCGATATTGAAACCGATACCGTTGCTCCTGGTTTAAATGAAGATGTCATTCGCCTGATCTCAAAAAAGAAAGAAGAGCCTGAATGGTTATTAGAATGGCGTCTTCAGGCCTACCGGCACTGGTTAACCATGGAGACGCCTGAATGGGCGCATGTGCACCATGAAGAGATTGATTATCAGGCCATCTCATATTATTCCGCACCAAAATCTAAAGACGATGGGCCGAAGAGCCTCGATGAAGTCGATCCTAAAATAATCGAGACCTATGAAAAACTGGGTATCCCGCTACACGAACAAATGATGCTAGCGGGTGTTGCCGTGGATGCTGTATTTGACAGTGTTTCTGTGGCCACCACGTTCAAGGGCAAATTGAAGGATGCTGGTGTCATTTTCTGTTCCTTTTCAGAAGCCGTTAAGGATCATCCTGAGTTAGTTAAAAAGTATCTGGGTACCGTCGTTCCGACCGGAGACAATTTCTTCGCAGCACTGAACTCTGCTGTATTTACTGATGGTTCATTTTGCTTCATCCCTAAAGGCGTGCGTTGCCCAATGGAGCTGTCGACCTATTTCAGAATTAATGCCGCCAATACCGGACAATTTGAACGTACCTTGATTGTTGCCGAAGAGGGCAGCCACGTGAGTTATCTGGAAGGTTGTACCGCACCGATGCGTGACGAGAATCAGTTGCATGCAGCAGTCGTAGAATTAATCGCGCTGGATGACGCGCAGATAAAATATTCTACAGTTCAGAACTGGTATCCCGGTGATGAAAATGGTGTTGGTGGAATTTACAATTTCGTCACCAAGCGTGGTGATTGTCGCGGTGTGAATTCCAGGATCTCCTGGACACAGGTAGAGACCGGTTCCGCGATCACCTGGAAATATCCAAGTTGTATTTTACGTGGTGATAATTCTGTCGGTGAATTTTATTCCGTGGCT
>QNEM01000388.1 GCA_003645215.1 Gammaproteobacteria bacterium | reverse complement strand
ATTTAAATTTGTTGAAGAAACCTCAGACGAGTTAATTGGAGGTGTTATTTCTGAACGTCTTGATGCAGCATTTATCCTTTACAGACCTGATCATCCTTTACTAAAGACTATTCCAATTAGAGCAGATCAGACTGGTATAATATTGCCTGAAAGTCATCCTTTGACTCGTAAAAAAACCGTAGCTCTTGAAGAATTGAAAAATGAAACCCTTATTCTATTTCCGCGTGCTACAAACCCCTTTATGTATGATGAGATTATTTCCTACTGTCATCAAGCAGGATTTAGTCCAAGAGCAATTATCGAAACCGCACCACGATCGACTGCAATTGGTTTGGTTGCTGCAGGACAAGGGGTCGCTACTATAGCAGCATCACTGAAACACTCATGCATTAAGGGCACGACATTCCGTCCCTTAGTACAACCTGGACCAATGATAAATTACAGTTGTATAACTACCGCTGAGCGCACAGGTAAGTGGGTTGATGTATTGAATAAATATATTCAACGAGAGCTTTCTTAAATACTAGCATTAGAAACGAATTTCCGCTTACGCTGGGAAGCAACCACTTGAAAATTTCTACTCAATACCGTGTTCTCTACCCCTGCTTCCGTAAAGGTGTCCTTACAGTTATATATCCTTGTGGGCGATATAGACTGTGTTGGTTGATTGACCACCGGTATAGGGATTTGGAAAAGAGACTATATGAGATTCTGTGGACTCAAACACTGACTCCAGAAGATTGGTGAATTCTTTTTCCGGGGGATCATTTGACCAGAGTCCGAAAATACCAGCAGGGTAAATTTTCTTTGCCATATTTGTAAGTGCACCCTCAGTGTAAAAAGTACTGTTTCCTGAATTTAGCCAATGGCTGGGTGAATGATCTATATCCAGAAACACTGCATGTACTAATCGTTCTGGATCCGCGGGATCAAAACCAGCAGATGATGTTGCTAGTTCAAAGAAGTCGGCGTGGACAAGGGTACAGCGTGGATCTGTGCATAGTTTTTCGCCTAGAGGTACCAGGCCACGATGGTGCCAATCGATTACCGGTGCCATCACATCTATGACCCTGAGTGATTTGACTGACGGGTCTTCCAGCACAGCGACGGCTGTATAGCCCAGACCCAATCCACCAACAATTATGTCCAGATCGTTTTTATGGTTATTTCCTTTAAGTGCAGTTAGGCTGAGTCTTGCCAGCTGGATCTCGGCTTCGGTAAACAGGCTGGACATCAGGAAGTCATCGTTGAGTTTTACCTCGTAGAGAACTTTCCCATCAAGTCTGGGCTCCGAACGACGTCGAAGGCTGATATCGCCCAGTGGGGTTTTCTGGTAGTCCAGTTCTTCAAATACTAAACTCATCTAAGTATCTAATCTGCTTAAAGGGGTAGGCTCATAATACTCACATTCCAGGAGTGGTTGAGAGTTATGAAGATTGTTAGTGGTAATATACAATTTCTAGAGATTAAGTCACGTGGAAGATGCCAAATTAAATGGGACAGAATGATAAATCATCTGGAATCGATTGTGATACTCCAGTTACGATAATTGTAAAGCGACGAGCCAAGCCAGATCGTATAGAAGACTTTGAAGAAGTTATGTCTGGCACAACAAAAGATGCCATGTCATTCAAGGGACATCTTGGTGCAAACATTATCCGTCCTACAAAAACTGGCGATTACTATCGCATCGTTTTTAAATTTGATTCCATGCGAAACTATCTGGCATGGGAAGGTTCAGAGGTTCGACAGCAATGGTTAGAGCGCTATGCTGAAGTAGAGCAGGGCGAACAGGAACTGGAAATCCTCAGCGGACTGGAAACCTGGTTTACCATCCCGGGAGAAGAAGCACTGGTCCCGCCACCAAAATACAAGATGTTGATTATTGTCTGGATATCCATCTTTCTCTTATCGCTATTAAATTATCTTTACCTTACGCCCTTTATTAGTGAGCTGCATTTCGTCGTACGAATCGCTATTATGTCACTGACACTGGTTACTCTTATGACCTATATCGTTATGCCGATAATGTCGAAATTGTTTCATAGGTGGTTACATTGTAATAAATAGCATGAACATCTCTGATTCGACCTGACTCCGTCTATTTACAATAAAGGCAGATAAATATGGGGACGATAGGAACCATATTTGATCTGGATCAACAGTCCGTGCGTTATCACAAGCCTTGTAAAAGGGACAATTGCTATAATCCAGACAGAGAGGTCTGATTTGTCCTGACCGGGAGGGTTATAAGTAATGAGAATTGGTGTCGTTAAGGAAATCAAAGATAAAGAAAACAGGATTGCCCTTACGCCTTCGGGCGCCAGTCTACTTGTTGCTGAAGGACACCAGGTCTCGATTGAAGAAAATGCCGGTGTTGGTTCCGGTTTTTCCAATGAAGAATATTTATCTTCAGGTGCAGAGATCGTATCAACTGCCGAAGCCTGGGATGGAGAATTGGTGATCAAAATCAAGGAACCATTGGAACAGGAATATCAATTCCTGAAAGGAAACATCCTGTT
>QNEM01000387.1 GCA_003645215.1 Gammaproteobacteria bacterium | reverse complement strand
CTATTTCCGCCGCCTGCACCAGGTCTGTTACCGCCTCCAGGTCTATTTCCAGCACCTGGTCTGTTTCCGCCCCCGGTATTACCACTACCAATATTTACGGTATTACCGCCGCGACTCACATTTACATCACCACCGCGTCGTCCGTACCGACCCCAGCCAGCGCCGTATCTGATGGCTGCGCCCACGAACATCCCAGTCCAGAATGCCGCGGCCGGGTTGTAATAATAGGGATAAGGGGCAGAGTAGTAGTACGGATAAGGTGCAGACTGCACAACGACCACAGTCGAAGGCTTGTAGGTTGGTACGTAGATAACTTCTGGCGTGGCAGATTCAATCACGATGGTCTCTTTTTCTACGACAATAATTTGCTTCTCGTTGGAAGTCAGGTTCCCCGCCGTATGTGCCTGGTTACGAAATTGCTGGATGGCATCCATGACATCAGCTTGCTGATCCGCAACCGCTGCCCCCAGCTTCCAGGTCCAATCCAGGTCCTTGTTCATCAGATCGACCACTTCTGGATAATTTAACAGGCCGAGGACACTGGAATCCCATTTCTCATCGGGTTTCAGATTTGAATCTTTTTTATGCTTCTCCAGATAACGCGCTGCCTGCACAATATCCAGGGGGTAGGTTGCGGCCGGCAGGGTAATAGCAAGTAGTTCGTCGGGATAGAGTGCAATTGGCCCAACCAGTTCTACAAGTTGATCCATCGTAAGTAAGGCTGGTGCCTCTGCACTCGGTGCATCTGAACTGGCACTTTCTGGGCTGGCACTATCTGCTTGGGCAGCACTCTGTTGTGCCTCTTCGGCCACTGCCTCAAAACCGGGTTGAGCTGTTCCCGCGAGAAACACTGCCGCAGAAATTATTGATACCAGTGCCGAGTGTTTTAGAGTTGATAGTTTGCTACGAAACAACATGTAATTCTCCTTGTGCCGCAATTATATTTTATTAATTTATAATAAGGTGATTAGAACAATTCTACGCTCATTCTATATCAGGTCTAGACCTTATTAATTGAGTGAAAGGTGTTGATATTTTTATTACGCTATCAATACTTAATCAGACAGAAGCCTTGCATTGCGCATGATAAAGATTGGCAAGACTTCCGGTGTCGGTGTGCACTCTATGTGCTTTATATTGCTGTAGGGAACGATATATAAAGTACCATTTGCTTCTATCGCCATGGCTTCACGAGAAAGAGATTGCTCTATATCTCCACTTAAGCCCATTTCCTTTGCCGCCGTCAATTCAACTTCAAATTTTAGCGGCTCACCATGTATTCTGTGGATCGTTATTGTAGGTTTATTATTTTCACTCATGTCACCGCGCATCCATAAATATTATTTTATAGTAATGTTTGTCTGTATATCTTTTAAACTTTAATTCCTGATCAACCGATTTGATCATTTGATTCGATCACTTAATGGCGTAATTTCGAGATGACATGCACACTGAATATGCATCACGATAGCCATTACCTGCCTGGGTAAGCTGTTGCTCGTATACCATCTGCTGTTCGTATTGCTGTTGTCTTTGGTGATCGCGCCATTGGGCCTCTTCGGTTTTTCTGTTTGACCGTTTTGCACCTCCGAACAAACCACCAGCCAGTGCCCCAATTGCAGCACCCATGCCCGCATTGCCTGCGATGGCACCACCGATTGCACCAAGAGCGGCGCCACCGGCTGCATCTTTGACGACACCACCTTCACCAGTCTCACCACTACCAAAATAACCACTGGAACCTGGAGGTGGAGATGAATAATAAGTTGTTGGCGGTGGTGAAGCTACGGTCGGGTCATAACCGGTTTCTATGACTGCCCAGTTATGACAATAGTATTTATCCTTATTTACCTGTTCCTGGGATTGCCCCGCTGATGGGTAAGCATAGACTCCTCCGCCTATGCCTGCAGCAGAGGCGGGTCCCATGCCAATCAGAAAAACAAGGCATGTTGATAATATAAAGTTTATTGATGAATGAAGCTTGAATGAATTCATTTTTCTCGTTGTTCCTGAATGTAAAAAGTTATTTTGTGTGAGCGGTAATTCTCTATCCTGTGGACATAATACTGTTGCCCTCAATGATAATATGGCAGGTGCCACCCGGTATACCAAAAAGTTGGTATTTTTCATTATTAGTTAACTATATTTGATGTCAGGTAAGAACAATAACCAACTCTAGATAAATACCAGCCTGATTATTTGTGATTTTATATCTTAAAAAGTTGTGCGAACCTCATAAAAAATATAATGTTTTTAGGATGTTTTTACTTGATAATTACGAATTATAGGGTAAAAATAGGCCTAATTAATTGGCAGGTGAAATAGCATTTCAATAAATCCAGCCATCGGTAAGACCAATCTCACTGATAAGGAGAAATAATATGAACCGCAAGCGAAGCTGGATTACATCCTTGCTTGGTGCGATCGCTCTGGTTTTCTCATGCCTCTCAAGTCTGGCATTCGCAGGATCACAAACACTAAGTGCGACAATGTCCTGGGATGGACAGGGTACTGTCTACGTCG
>QNEM01000386.1 GCA_003645215.1 Gammaproteobacteria bacterium | reverse complement strand
TTTCGTATCTCCGTTTTCTTCATATAGTAAATTTGCGTCCGTCTGTTGTTGCATCATTTTCATTGCATAAGGAACAATGAACTCTTCAGATACCTCATACGGAATAAATCTCAGATCATCCTGGTCAAGCACAGTAACCTGATTATCAAGATCTTCCGGGACCGGGTTCCTGATGATAGTGGTACTACAACCCTGGCAGACAAGGATAATAAGTAAAAGAAACAGGAATTGAAGTCGATGCAAGTTTTTGTTGCCTCCGCTGTCTTCTAAAAGCTCATTCGTAATAGTATATTCCGGAGCACTTAGCATGACATCATGTTTCCTGGTATGCATCATTGGCAAAACCCGTACCCGCCTCTGTATAAATATTAAAAGCAGAATCAGCTCCCGCCTGTTTCAGTGACTCAACCTCATCAGGATATTTGGCGATGGCCGCCAGTTTGCCCCGAAAATTCAGACTCCTGAGATAATTAATGGCGAACAGATTTTCACCATGGTTAGGCAAGGCTACCATCGCCAGCTTGACCTTACTTAAATCCATATTAATACGGTCCCAGAAATCTATGTCTGTAGCACTGCCAAGAATAACACGACGACCCTCTAATTTATGGTTATCAACAGTCCTGGCATTAATCTCAATGCCAACGACCACGTCACCAAAACGTTCCCGCAGATTGTCATAAGCACTGCTGCCAACCCGTCCCATGCCAAATATATAGATTGAGGCATCTCCCGGGTCAATCGGCTCTTCATCAGCGATGCGTGTTGTAGATTGAAAAGACAATAATTGCTTTCGAAAACGGGCATAGAGTAGATGTGATCTTGTATTTAATGGTGCCGCTGCGATGTATGAAATTGACAGGGCAATGGCAATCACAATCAGCCATTCGCTGCCAACCCAGCCATTCGCTACGCCAACGGCACAAACAATCAGACCGAACTCACTGTAATTAGCCAGACTTAGGGAGGTGAACAAAGAGGTACGTGCGCGAATATTGAATCGTGTCAGCATCCAGAAGAACAGCATTACCTTGAGCGGGACCAGCAACACCAGCAATAAGGCAATACCTACTTCCTGTATGTGTAAAGCCCCGGAAAGGCCAATGCTAAGGAAAAAACCGACCAGGAACAGATCCTTGAAACCTAACAGGTGCCGGGACAATTCCGAGGCCTTGGGATGGGCTGCAAACATAATGCCCAGGATCAAGGCACCAAGGTCGCCCTTGACACCGACCAGCTCAAATATCTCTGCTCCACCGATTGCCAGACTCAGTCCAAACAGGATCTGTAATTCACCATGACCAGCCCGCTCAAAGATCTTATATAACACAGGTCTCAGTGGAATCAGACCCAATAGCAACAGGGCCCAGAGTGAAGGCACCTTGCCTGCAGAAACAGCCAGGAAAACGACTGCGATAATATCTTGCATGACCAGGATACCAATGGATACAATCCCGTAAATGGCACTCATTTCGCCTTTTTCTTCCAGTACCTTGACGGCAAAAACAGTACTGGAAAAACTCAGGGCAAAGGCAATCAGGACCATCATTGAGAAACTCAAATCGGAAAACAGGGGAAGTCCGGACATGCCAAACAGATAAATGCCAGTGGTGAAGATAATGACGGTAATCAGCATGTGTAATGACGCAACAGCCCATATCTGCGGTTTCAACAGGCTGCCAACACGTAATTTCAGACCGATAGAGAATAATAAGAGGGTAACGCCCATCTCTGCGAAGTTAGTGATTGTTTCGGATATTCTTATCCCCGATGCGTATAAAATAAAACCGGCAATAAGATAGCCTACCAGTGGTGGCATACCAAACTGGCGGGCAATCAGTCCCAGCAGGAAGGCAGAAGAGATTGAGACAATATCCATGATTTTTAATTATTCTGTTATCTGTTTTTAACGAAAATTCATAAGTCTTTACAAGCCTGTAAAACTCCATATTCTGCTTGCGCAAACTGTATTGTCCAGAGCCCTTCAGTAGACATATCACTTCCCCCCCCTATGCCAGTGTGGTTATACTGTCCGACTACTAAGGAATGATAATAATTATATAGCACTGTAGCAGATAACAGATTGATTTTATTTATTCCATCCTGATCGCAAGAGTAAGTATAAAATTATGGAATTTTCAAGCAAGCAAGTTCATATAGCCTTTCTGGTTTGTACCTTATTATTTTCTGGTTGCACAAAACTGGGACCAGACTTTTTAAAACCAGACGCGCCGGTTGCCGATGAGTGGCTTGAACCGGAAGACACACCTGATGATATAAAAATAACAACAGATGCCTCAGAGTATGCCGAGTGGTGGAAATCATTTAATGACCCGGTGCTTGATTCGTTTATCAGCATGGCCTATGAGCAGAACCTTTCTCTACAAATCGCAGGTATCAGGATCCTTGAATCCAGGGCGCAACTTGGTATTGCCGTGGGTAATGTCTATCCACAACAGCAAACAGCCGGTGCAGGTGTCAGTCGAAACTGGGCAAGCAAAAATGCTATTCCTCCAGGCTCAC
>QNEM01000385.1 GCA_003645215.1 Gammaproteobacteria bacterium | reverse complement strand
GTGATCAGGCCTGCCACATCACCAACCCCGCCGGTAATAGAACAGTGCCAGCGCGTAATCCACACATTTGGACATTACCAACGCCAGTAGCAACAGGTTGGCTATCAGCATCGAAGAAACATCCTTGAACACGGCAAGGCCAGCGATCATTACGACGCAAAATCCAAGTACCCAACCGGCAATGTTGCCAGCTTTGCTATTGATCGATTTGTCACGTTCATCTGAAGGCTTGTTGGCCGTTCTCAAGTTGGTCACAGCCAGGACGATATGTACAACAACCTCGAGAGTGACCAACACCACCACAGCACCAATAAAAAGCCCGATGGTCTCTTCCCTATTGATAGTTCCGGTATTCAGCGCAGGCTGAATCCGGACAAAATAATTAACCCAAACCACCGACATGATTATCAGTGATGCCCAATAGCTTTTTTCCTGGAAAGTCAGATTCATTGCCAGTTCCTTATGTGTCCAATAATTTAGACATATAGTAAAAAATATATTACATAATGTAAAGAATTATATACATGATGTATCACAACTGGTGAAAGGCTTCCCAGTGAGTGACATGCCGCTACTTGGCGGGAAGCAGCCAGTCGCCAGGTGTGATTTTCAGTGAAACGATGGACTGGAGTCGGCCAACTGCAGTCCATTTAAGATATTGTTAAATAAAAACTCAAGTTACCCAAAGGGGACAGTTATACTTTCTGCCATGGCGTTGGCGAAAAGAATTACCGGTTGGTTAATGCGCAAATTGCGTACGCAATCTCACAATACTGAACTCAGTTTGGGTGAGTTGATGAACATTGAATATGACCGGCAGTTGGCTGAGGTGATGCAAAGGCGCCTGAGACCCGAGTCGATATGTATCGATGGTGGGGCTCACAAGGGGCAGATGCTGCTAGAAATGTGCAGATTGGCTCCAAAGGCAGTACATCATGCCTTTGAACCAATTCCAGAACTGGCAAAGCAGTTGCAGGTCCGCTTCCCCGGGTCCCAAATTCACCAACATGCAATCGCTGACTATTCGGGAAGTTCTTCTTTCAAGTATGTGCGAAACGCACCTGCATATTCAGGCTTGAAAGAAAGAACTTATGACCATGATAACCCTGAAATCGAAGACATAAACGTGGAAGTAGTGCGCTTGGACGATGTTATTTCAGACAGCGAATCGATTGAGTTTATTAAGCTCGATCTGGAAGGTGGCGAATATCATGCCATGAAAGGTGCGGTGAATCTGATCAGGCGATGTAAACCGATTATTGTATTTGAGGCTGGAGAACCCTCATCCGCCTACTATGGCGTTACATCGGAGATGATCTTTAATTTTGTATCGGAAACTCTCGGCTATTCCATTTCAACTATGAAAATGTGGCTGGAGAACGAGTCGCCCTTCAACAAGGAGACCTTCATCAAGAATTATCATTTGGATTTTTATTACATCGCTTACGGGATATAGCAGTAAAAGCATGCTACTCACGCGGTCGTTGGGTTTGATGATCAGGAAACCAGCTTAAGCCCGATTATTCCTGCGATGATTAAAAACAGGCAAGTAATTCTCAATATTTCTCTCACTCCCTGTGTTTTTGCTGATTATCACCAACACTCAATCGCTATCGATAAAACTGGCCAGGTCCTTCTTGTACCTGATCAATGAAGGCGGGTGCAGGTACATCATATGTCCGGCATCATATAGCTCAATCGTGATATTTTTTTGTTGCTCTTCGGCAATCGTCAAATGATCCATCATGTACTCGGTGGCAAAGGCTGGTGTGGCAAGATCGTAGTAACCTTGTTGCACCAGCACCCGGAGTTCCGGGTTGTCGTTCATCGCGCGTGCCAGATCGGGCATGGTATTGGGTGATGGGTTCGGGAACATGCCGCCGGGCCGTGAGTGTGCCCAGTCCCACTTCTTGAATAACTGGCCACTCACCGTGTAATCTTTGTCGCGACCGAATTTCAGGTCGTTGTGATAATAATCCAGGAAATTGCTGACAAATGCCGGGCCCACCGAAGTAAACATGGGATCATAATCCATTTTCTCGCTAAGCAAATTCAGGCTGTTACCGGTAAATCGTGAATCAATCCTTCCGGCGATCAACTTTCTGTCACGCAACAGCTCCTGAACAAACTGCTGATGTGAGATGCGAAGATTGGCGCGATCAATATAGTCTTCGCTTACACCCAGGTACCTGGACATGCCAGCGATGACGACCTTGCGCTCATCTGCTCCAAGGCGGTTACCCTTCATCAGTGCCGGACCGTAAACATCAACAGCAAACCGTTTCACTTCTTCATAAAATGCTGCCAGGTCGGCAGGCTTGTTATCGATAGCATCGTGATACCAGGCCGTGGCAGCCAAGGTCGGCAAATACAGAATATGGGGTAAATCCTCGCCGGCACCATCGACACCCACCGCAAAATTAAGAAATGGTGATACCAGTATGACGCCATCGAAAGCCATACCGTGTTTGCTCTGGACGTAGTTGATAACACCTGCTGAGCGCATGCCACCGTAACTTTCGCCAAG
>QNEM01000384.1 GCA_003645215.1 Gammaproteobacteria bacterium | reverse complement strand
TCACATGCCCCCCCCGGGCGACTGGTTTCGTGGATCAAGCATAGCCCATCTGCGGTATGCTCATGCGTGCAATTACAAAGTGTCAGGCGATCATAGATGCGATTCAGAGTTGTAGGAGCCCGCCCAGCGGGCGATCATTTACGCCTGACACCGAATAATCGAACGACAATATGGAGTAGTTGAAGCATGGCTGGAGTCGAAGGACGAGTAGCACTGGTCACAGGCGGCGGACGCGGCATCGGCCGTGCAACCGCAGAACTCTTGGTATCACGTGGTGCCAAAGTAATGTGCGTTGCCCGAAGCGAGCAGGACCTGGCGGATGTCGGGCTCGAGTATTCGGTGGCCGATCTTGGAAAGCCAGAGGGCTGTGCGAAAGCGATTGCAGACACTGAGGAACGATTGGGTCCGATCGAAATTCTCGTATGCAACCACGGAATAGGCTCGGCTCACGAGCAAGTCATCTGGGAGCAGGAGCCAGACGACTGGGACGAGTCGATGCGAGTCAATCTTGATGCGCCATTTCATCTTTCGAGACTTATATTAAAGGGAATGACCGAACGAAAATATGGACGCCTTGTTTACACAAGTTCCACCGCTTCCCTGGTTGCTGAACATGCGGGAAGCGCATACAACAGCTCCAAAAGTGGCTTGCTGGGTTTGATGCGTTCGGTCGCGACGGACGGTGGGCCTTACGGCATCACATCGAATGCTGTTTTGCCCGGTTGGGTTCGCACGGAAATGGCCGAGCGTTCGGCGCGTGCAGAGGCGAAAGACCGCGGTATCTCAACGGATCAAGTGTGGGAAGAGCGGGCGGCATTGTATCCGGCGGGCCGGGTTGCCACTCCTCAGGAAGTTGCCGAGCTAATCGCTTTTCTCGCATCCGAGGAATCCAGTGGCGTAAGTGGGGAGGCGATAAGGGTTGCATTGGGCAGCGTTTGGTAGAAAGCATGAAATTGTAAAACTGGCAATCGCCCGCTGGGCGGGCTCCTACAGTTGTTGTAGATCCTATGAGGGCTGCTTGCCCATCCTTTAAGATTGGTTTTCAACAACTAAACTCAGAGGATATGACAATGCAAGCAGCCCAGATTAAATCATACGAAGTAAATACGACGCTGTACATGGCGATGGAGCTATCGAACAGCAAGTGGAAGTTGGGATTTGGCAACGGCACCAAGATACGGCGCAAGTCGATCGATGCGCGAGATCGACAGCGGTGCCTGGAAGAAGTCGCACTGGCGAAGGTCAAGCTTAAGTTGCCAGCAGATGCACCGGTAGTGTGTTGTTTCGAGGCAGGCCGTGATGGTCACTGGATTTATCGCTGGTTGGAGAGTGAAGGTTTCGAGGTAATGGAGATTGATTCCTCGAGCATTGAGACGGCTCGCGGTCGCAAGCACGTGAAGACCGACCGGATCGATGTGGAGAAGCTGCTGGACCTGTTGATCCGATTTCACTGCTTCGGTTTACGCAAAGCGTTTCGCGTGGTGCGGGTGCCCAGTGTAGCGGCCGAGGCGGGCCAGCGTTTGCACCGGGAAGATGAGTACCTGATCAGGCAACGCACGCGGATCAGCAATCGGATCAAGGGATTACTGATCGCTCAGGGGGTGGATGATGTGTCCTTGCAAGGGGATTTTGCGAGTTACCTGGAGCGGGTCCGATTGTGGAATGGCAAGGGATTAACGGCACAGCTCAAGACAGAGCTTGTGCGCATGCATGCGCAGTACACGGTATTTAATGATCAACTCAAAGCACTAGCCAAGTCCTATATCGAGGAGCTTGCCGCCGATACACCCCTGGCAGAGATGCGCCGTTGTCTGGAGACCTTAAAAAGCATGGGCCCGAAGACCTCGAGGATATTATCCGCCGAGGTATTTGGCTGGCGGAGCTTCAACAACACAAAGCAGGTTGGGGCCTTTGCCGGGCTGACGCCCACGCCCTCGCAAAGCGGCGATAGTGACACGGAACAGGGCATATCGAAGGCGGGTAACCGGCGTGTGCGGCGGGTCATGATCGAGTTTGCCTGGTTATGGTTGCGCTGGCAGCCAGACAGCGAGCTAAGCCGGTGGTTTAACTACCGCTTCGCGAATGGCGGCAAACGTCAGCGACGCATCGGCATTGTTGCGCTGGCGCGCAAGTTACTGATCGCACTATGGCGCTACGTGGAGCACGGTGTGATCCCGCAGGGTGCGCTACTGAAAGGTTAACGACAGCCAGAGAACGCAAACAAAATATTGGAATCAGTTAAGCAGGTTTTTTAGGTCAACGTACTCGCCGGGCTCCAGGGACAGCATAGGCTGCAGCCGATTTTGTAGATGGGGTACGTTTTATTGTGATCGATACCCGTATATGGGATGTGGTGTTCGGTTTAACCGGCACGGATAGAAGGTGGTTCCGATCCATGATTCGGAACAAAGCAAGATCACGAACCTGAAGTTGACCGCAAGGCAGGATTTATCGAAAAACACGACGTACCAGTTTAGAGGTTGACAAGTGAGCACTCATAGAAGGAGCCCGCCCAGCGGGCGATGCC
>QNEM01000383.1 GCA_003645215.1 Gammaproteobacteria bacterium | reverse complement strand
TGGGAGTGACCATGGTTGGGCTGTTCTTGACACCTGTCTTCTACGTCATCGTCCGGGGCATCGTCCTGAATAAATCATTATCTAGCAGCAAGGAAAATTATTAACTTCAGTAAAATTTACGGTACTATTTTCAGCATTATTTTTTTTATAGATTTCTCTGCATGAGACGTAGAACCTGAATAACTATATATGAATGAGACCAGAGTAATGTTATTCCAACCAGCTCTTTAATCGCCAAAGTTATCGTATTGTACCGATATAATTTGACTGGATTCCCGCTTTCGCGGGAAAGACGAGTATTAGTAAATACAGTTCAGCTCGCGCCCGGAAATCAATCATTCAATTATGGCAACGGGTTAAGAATACAGGTGATAACCCGTTGCCCTGTAGCGGCTTGTCAGACAACTATGTCTGTAGCTTCCTTCGGGTTTGCGCCATACTCATTTTCGCCCGGCGTACTGTCTTGCAACAAGAAGATAATAATAACGATAAAGCCGATAAGTGGTATCAATAAAATAAGTAACCACCAACCAGTACGACTAATGTCATGGAGCCGGCGTACCCCTACGGCGATGCTTGGGATAAAGATAGCCAGTGTGTAGATACTATCCAACAATCCTATGCCGGTTTCAGCATCAATAGTCCCTGCTATTCCGTCGATGACAAGAAGAACTATGCTGATAATGATGTTGAACAACACGAAGTACCAATACTCTTTTCGCCTCGCTCTGCCGCTAAACACTGCATACTTTTTAAGGGCTTCGATATACCAGTTCATGTTTTTCTCCTTATGCCTAGGAATTTATCAGGGTGCCGAGTGATTGATACTACTATATGGAAGAAAAAAGTGGCAAGTATCGACTTTGAATCACCCGGTAACGCAATGTATTTCATATTCCTGACATGTTATCTTGATTACTAATAATTATTAAAACTAAAGGGGTAATGCCAAAAATGTTCCGCCATTTCGTTTTGTCAGCTCACGCATCAATATTCCAAACCGATCTGTGGTGCCCGGTGAGATGAAACCGACGCCGTGGATCTTGGCGAGTCTTTTTCCTGAAATGGTCGAGGTATTTTGTCTGGTGATTTTTTCTATGACAGGGTCGTAAGATGAGCCCGTATAATCATCGCCGAACACATAGATCGAAGTCGTAATACCTGCTTTTGCGTATTTTCGTATCGCTGTCTCGATTCCTTCTACCGGACTGCTATTTGACATCTCTGCCCAACGGTCGAATAAATTGATTACATTCTTTCTTCTTCCAGGCGTATCCGGCATCCATTTACCATCGTATCCCGACACCATCGACCTGCCCATGTCATTCAATATCTGAAAGCCTTTTACTTCGGGATGAATATTCAGGACATTTATAATCTCTGAAGAAACACGGTTCCATATCTGTCGCATCCTGCCCGATGTATCGACAATAAAAATAACGTAATCACTATCAACCGGAATGCCCCCTACTTCTTCATCACGTATCGTGTTGGCCCTTGTTGGAGTTGAGATTGAAGCCTGTTTTAATGTCGATTGAACCAGTGCCAGGCCTTGTAAATCACCGGCGAGTGATTCCTGTTCCTCCTCTTGTTGCTGTATTTTACTTTTGAGTTGGGTTGAAGCAGCTTCCAGTTGTTCTTTTTCACTTGATAATTGATCGGCTTTTGAGAACTGGCTTTCGATAGTTTGCTTGATATCAAGGATCGTATTTTCAAGTGTAATGACTGTATTTAACAAGTCCTTGATTTCATCTTGCCCTGTAATTGAAATATCATCATTTGGTTTTGAGATCAGTATCAACATTATTACAGCACCGAATCCACATGAGATGACGTCCAGGAATGACAGACTGAAAATGTCGAACTCTCTTTTACGTAGTTTCATGGCCAGTTATTCGCGGGGCTAATCACCAATCCTCCAGTTAATGCCGACCAATACCAGTATTGATTTATCGCATCAGGGTCACCCTCAATAGGCAACAACAGAACATTTACCTGGACACCTGAGCGCGCACTCTCTTTGATGGTTTGTTGAAATAATTTGATCCGGCATTCGCCTGAAATCGTGTGTGATGACCCCGACAATGAACTGCAACTCGCAAATGGATTCAGGCTTTTGTAGCGAGACTCACCCCTGGTCGGTAAGCCATCAGTGATCAGGTATAGATTCGACGGTGTGTATTTATTTACCATCTGTAGCCCAGCTTGCAGGTTGGTACCACCCTCGGGGATCAATGCATTCAGATCAGACAAGATTGAGGGCAAAGTTGATGGATCACTCGCTTTCATCCAGCCTTGCTTACCTAAGGTCCTGGCCTTTTCACTAAATGTCACAACCACGATATCACTGTATTTAGGTAAACGCGCCAGCAACCAGCCTACGATCTTTTTTGTTCTGAGCCATTTTTCTGCCTGTTGTTTGTCCTTTTTAGAACTGCTTTTGGTCTTAATGATGTCGATCAACTTTTCGTTTGTCATTGATGCGCTACTGTCGACCAGGATCGCAATCCTTTGTCCCTCAACCTTGAG
>QNEM01000382.1 GCA_003645215.1 Gammaproteobacteria bacterium | reverse complement strand
TGGCATTTTTCATTTCAGGTAATTTTTGAGCGGCGATCTTATCATGATTCATGTTTATTTTGATTTTCTGCAAACCATGTTTCCAGAATGGCCTGTGCAGCAACCGGATCCAGATCGGTTGTTTTACCTGTGCGTTGTTTGGCTTCAAATGATGATAAACGTTCATCAATACCATATACCGGAAGATGAAAACGCCCATGTAACTGGCGCATAAATTTTTCAGAGGCAACAGTCATTTCCTGAACTTCATCCATCATGTTCAGTGGCACGCCAACGACCAGGGCATCCGGTTGCCATTCTTTTATTAATTGTTCGATATCATTCCAGTCAGGTTTATTATTATTATTTTTTACTGTCTTTAGTGGGCTGGCGGTTTGGGTAACAGACTGGCCTACCGCAACACCGATACGCTTCGTGCCAAAGTCAAAACACAAGAGCGTATTTATTTCACGCGTGTCCGACATCAGGTGAGAGTTGATCTATATTGATGCCCAAAAGACTGGCTGCTGAATTCCAGCGTCGTTTTACCGGTGTGTCGAAGATGATGTGTGATTCTGCAGGACCACTTAACCAGATATTATCCTGCATTTCTTTTTCCAGTTGGCCTGCTGACCAACCTGCGTAACCCAGCGCGATAAATGAATTTTCTGGCCCCTCGCCATTGGCAATGGCATCGAGGATATCCAGCGAGGTGGCAATGCCTATTTGATCATTTACCTTCAGCGACGAATCCCAGTCTTTGTCATATTTATGCAGAATAAAACCTCGATCAGACTGTACCGGGCCACCATCATAAATGGGCGTATCATTGGCAATCTCGTCTTCATAGCTGATGTCCATCTGTTCCAGGACTTCTCCAAGTACCAGATCCAGCGGTTTATTGATGACGATGCCCATGGCACCTTCCTCATTATGAGAGCAGATGTAGGTCACAGTATGGTAGAAATTGGGGTCATTCAGCCCTGGCATGGCTATCAGGAAGTGATGCGTAAGATTCATTGAATCCATATGCCTAGTATCATTAACTACGAGGCAAACTACAAGCAGGAATTTTACCTGTGATTTTTATCTGAAATGGTGGCTATTAAGGAATTGCCAGGTACGCGTAATATGCAGGATATCTGTTTCCTCACGAATATGGTCCGGGAATAGTGAATAGGGCGAGGCAAGCTCTACAATACGGATGGCCGCATCATCAAGCACCTTATGGCCTGAGGAACGTCGCACGGTGATCTGATTGATAGAACCATCATTATTCAGGGCAACATCAAGAATTAAACTGCCTGATAACTTTTTTTTGCGGGCAGCCTCTGGATAGTTTAGATTTCCCACACGTTCTACCTTTTTGCGCCAAGCTTCCATATAGGAGGCATATTTATATTCCTTGGTACTGGCAGAAATAAATTTTCGTCTTGGGCGTTCGGCTTTTGCCTGAAGTTTACGTCTTATCTGGGCACTCAGGGAGGCGATTTTGAAGCTGTTCGTCATCAATGCTGTGGCGCTGGGTGTCGGAGGTAATTCCGGTTTTTCCGGCACCTGTTTGTCCCGCACATTTTCTTCAGGTATTTGTTGTTTGGCTACTTCTTCAGCCGGTTTGGCTTCTTTATCCTTGATGTCGATTTTTTCTGCCAGTCTTTCCTCTGCATCGCTGGACTCAACTGCTATTTCTTCCACTATTTCTGCAGGCTCTGGTTCCGTCTCGGTGACTATTTCTGGTGCCTCTGCTGCAGATTCGGCAGGGGTCTGTGATTTATCGGGCGGTGGTGCGGCAATTTCAGGTTCTTCCTGGGGAAACGGTGGATTAAAAGGAGCAGAGGGACTTATTTCTTCTTCTACGTTACCACCACCTTGAAGGCTTTCTTGTGCAAGGATTTTTGCATCTTCAGGGGCTTCGCTTTTTTGCTGGACGAGAATAATTTCCATCGTCTCGTAACGGGGTGGCGGTATATCTTCGGGGGCAAAGGTGACACCCAGCACGAGGATGCCATGTGCCATGACGGCGAGACAAAATGTCAGGCCGAAACGATCTGTTGGTGTTATCAGTGGTTTAGCCCGCATATTGCACGAGTACGCTATAAATTAGGATGAATTGGTTACGAAATAACAAATTTAACATTTTAGAAGACGTGTAGTTTGTCATCATAAACTGCACTTGGCGAGCCCTCACTGGTTCTGATGTATTTTGCGTGCACATGCTCTCTCCACCATAGCTACTACTATGGTTGCGGTCGCGAGCACACGCAAAATACATCAGCCCTGCGTGATCATCTCACCAACTCGTGCAATATGTGGCCTGAGCACTGCTATTATCAATACATCAGTTTCCTGTTAAACCTGTAAAATAAAATATGCTCAAAAGTATTTAATTGCTACTTCAGGCTGTTGCAAGCTTTTGTTCAATCGCATCCATAAAATCACCTGCAATATCGAGATTATATATTGTATCAAGTTCCCTGATACAGGTTGGGCTGGTGACATTAATTTCAGTCAGGTAATCACCAATCACGTCAATGCCGACAAACAACAGGCCCTT
>QNEM01000381.1 GCA_003645215.1 Gammaproteobacteria bacterium | reverse complement strand
TTCATTAAAAGCCGTGTCGTTTTTGAGATAAAACTGCTGGTGCGCAAGTTCGTGGAAGATGACGTTTGCCAGATAGAACTCATCTCTTCCTAGCATCGTATTCAACACAGGGTCATTGAACCAGCCAAGAGTGGAATATGCGGTAACACCACCAACAAAAATATCATATCCTTGTGTTTCCAGTTCTTGTGCAAACCTGAATGCCGACTCTTTTGCATAATAACCACGATAATTCAGGCAGCCAACGAAAAGAAAACACCATTGCTCGGACTCTAAAGATAACTCGGGTGTTGCGAAGACATTCCAGATGACGAATTCACGTTCCAGATCAGCGTACTCGGTATAGCTGTCATTGTCGGGAAGGGCTAAATATTCACTGGCAAATCTACGGATATCCACAACCATTTCCAGCTTTTCCTGCAAAATTTCATCTGTATCTTCGCTGGCTATAACTTCGGATATGGGCTGCTTCCTCTTGAGTACATCTAGATGACCATTGACAGATTGCAGGTAATAAGTGGCAGAGGCACAGGATGTCGAACCAAGTGTGAGTATGGTTATAAGGAAAATATGCTTGATTTGCTGGTGGTTCATTGGTATTGGGTATAGTAGTTTGTTTATTAGAGATAACGATATAATGTCGGACAAAATATTTTGAGGGAAATGGCTAGATAAATGGCAGATATATTTACAACACTGATCGACAAGAGGACATTAGCCAACCATCTGCAGGATCCAGACTGGATTATAGTCGATTGTAGCTACGACCTGGCAGATAAAAATGCCGGTAGAAATGCATACCTGGAAGCTCATATTGAAGGTGCTGTTTTTGCGGATGTACATGATGACCTGAGTGGGCCTCCGGTAACTGATAGTGGACGGCACCCTCTGCCAACAGAAGAAGCCTTGAACAGATTATTTTCCAGACTTGGAATCAATAAAGATTCACAGGTGATTGTTTACGATAATGCCTATGCATGTTTTGCCGGGAGGCTTTGGTGGATGCTGCGCTATATGGGGCACGAGGCTGTTGCTGTCCTTGATGGAGGACGGCAGGGCTGGGAGCAGGCTGGATTACCCGATGCAGCAGGTGAAGAAGGAAATATACCTGGCCATTATGAGTCTGAGGCAATTATGGATTGGTTGGTGACTATCGACAGTGTACCGGCAGCCGAATTATTGGTTGATTCTCGTGATCCTCAACGTTACAGAGGGGAAGTTGAACCACTGGATAAGGCGGCCGGACATATCCCCGGTGCCATCAACCGATTCTGGAAGAATAATCTCGATAATGGCGGTTTTTTCAAGGATTCTGATCAATTACGCATGGAATTTGATATGTGCATGGGCGGAACAGATGTGAATAAAACGGTATTTTATTGTGGTTCGGGCATCACTGCCTGTCATAACCTGCTAGCGGTGGCACACGCTGGCCTTGATTCCCCTCGCCTTTATGCGGGTTCCTGGAGTGACTGGTGCTCAGATCCGGGCAGACCTGTGGCCACAGGTGAAGATCATTGAAATCAAGGCCTTGAGCGAGATTTGAGAAAAAGGCATCATAGTGTAAGAATACACAATAACCCTTTACAATAGACCGACTTATATCATCTTATTAACTTGAAGAATCTATGTTTTATCGACATCTCTTAATCATTTTCCTTATGGCTGGATTAACTGTCCCGGTTTGGGCCGAACCTGACCAGGAAGTTTCTGTTGAGCAGGATTCCGCTGCAATGGTGGTTGAAGCGATAGAAGAAGAATTAACACCCCAGACAGAAGAGAATATTACCGAACAGATAGATACAGAAATAGCAGAAGCAGCAGAAGCAGTAGAGACTGAAACAGTAGTAACCGCGCCTTCGAGCAATGCTGAAAGCACGCTGATTAAGGATGTTGTCCTGGTGCTGGATAATTCAGGAAGCATGAAGAAAAACGATCCCCAGTTTTTAACCAAGCATGCTGTTACTGAATTTATTAACAATCTTGATGAGTCTACAAGAGCTTCGATTATAATTTTCGATCAGGACGTCCGCACGGTAGTTCCTTTAACAGAAATTTCTTCATCATCAAGACAGGATTTTCTGGATAGTCTTTCACAAATTAACTACAAGGGTTTGTATACAAATAGTCCTGCTGCCATAGAAAATGCCATCTATGACCTGAAAAATAATGCCAGGGAGGATGCCAGGAAAGTCATAGTCTTTATGACCGATGGTATTGTTGATACAGGCAATGCAGACAAGGATCTGGAAAAGACAAAATGGCTCAAGGAAGATCTGTCTGCAGATGCTGCGGATGCTGGTATCAGGATATTTGGCATAGCATTCACCGAGAATGCAGATTTTGAACTGATTCAGTCCCTGGCCCAAAACACAGATGGTGAGTATTATCGTGCACTATTGCCAGACGATTTACAGAAGGTATTCAGTAAACTGAATACCTTGATCAATGAGCCTGATAAGCCACAAGAGGTCATAGAACCAGAGACAATAATTATAGAGAAAATTGTAGAAAGGGTTGTTGAGACGGCACCCGCACCCG
>QNEM01000380.1 GCA_003645215.1 Gammaproteobacteria bacterium | reverse complement strand
GTAATACAGGGCTCAAGCATGATAAGGCGACCACCCTTCTTTAATACCCGTTGAGCCGCTTCAATAAAATAAAGGGGACGATTCAGATGATGCAGGACATCAAGCACCACAATATTTCCTAAACTTTCAGATCGAAAGGGAAGTAAATGTGCATCAAGATTCAGATCAAGCCAGGGACACAGCGTATAGTCGGAGGATATTGCCTCGGGGAAGGACTCTTTAAAATTGCCGCCGCCCCCACCTATCTCAAGGGTGGGACCAAGGTCCACACACTGGGCACGAATCTGTTTATACCAGTACAGATAAATATCCTGCAAAATTTTCTTACGCTGCCAGACAGCGCGATGCTTTTCTAGTATTTGCAGAGACATGCCTGGATTTTTCTCTTTTGGGTTACAGATCAAACAGATTACTCAGCCTTTGGCGCAAAAGATTTCAAGCACCATTCCTTCCCTCTTTTAATACATCATAGCTGTATGTTTGGCAAGTTTTCGCCCTTCACACTCCACGTAAGCTAAACCACCAAATGGGAATCAAATCCCCATCGGCGCCGCCCACTTTAAAGCTTTCAACTGTTTAGTTTATTAACTACACAGCTTCTTTCCAAGGCAACTAATTAACTACATTTTAAAGCGCTATTTCGCGCACTTAGAACCCATTTTACTCTTGCAATTACAATTTTCGTCGTTTAGATTGCAACCTACATTGTCATTTTGGTTATACGAAAATGAGGCATATTCCCTGCACAAACATAGAGCCAATGACAAATAAGTAAGTCGATGCTTGCCGACAGATGGTCCTGAAGTGCTCTCAGGACCTGGTTGCGCAAAAAAGAAACAGATTAACATTTAACGAAAGAGGAGGTCCTTCAAAGATTAATAGAACGCAGTTTCAATAAAGCTGAATTTATTACGGTAAAACAGTCGGATCAATTTCCATTTAGGAATTGACCGGGGTTTTACAACGAGGAGAACAAAGAATGTTAAAAATTTTCAAATCTAAGGTGGCGCTAAGTCTAATTGTCGGCGTACCCCTTGCGACTGTGGGTTTTACCAGTGTTGCAATGGGTGGCGGCTATGTGACTCTGCGCGATCGCATTGGTAACGCTGTCTTCGACATGCTTGATCACGATGATACCATCGAAATGGCAAACGGCGCCCTCTATGCTGCAGGTCCTGCATACAGCCCGAAAAAAACATGTGGCGAGTGTCATGACTACGAAGCTATCTCAAGATCCTACCATATCATGCAGGGTGCATTACCCGGTGAAGATGGTATGGGTACTTCAGATACCTGGTCATCCGACAACTCGCATGGAACATCATACAAATACCTGGCCAACGCCTACGGTCACCTGGTCTCAGGTGGTCAATTTGGAGCATGGTGACCCCCTTCTTACCGCCAGTTGGCGAGTAAACAATTTAGGGGTGGTGATGACCATTCAACCGGAGCCGATGAACGTGCTGACGTAGGTGAAAACTCCTACTTCTTCGATATTGGAACCTACGAGATGATGAATCTCTGTTCATCCTGTCATATGGGTGGTGGTCCCTTCGAAGGAATTGTTCAGGAAGACGGATCTGTTATAGCTTACGATGCCCCAAGTCTTGCACCGACATCCAGCAACGACCGTGATTTTTACAGCTATGGACCTAATACCGTAACTGCAAATCAATTCGAAGCTGATTCCATTGTGAACGCACTGTCCACACTTGGAGTCACTGATCGTCCAGAACTTGTAAACTGGACAGCATCAGGCGTTATGGAAGCAGATTGTATGATTTGTCATATCGATCCCGACCATACGAAAACCCTTATGGCTGCAGACGGTGTTGAAGTTCGCGTTAACCGTCCCCGCATGATGATTTTTGCCCAAAGGGATGGCGCAGGAAATGTAGAAGCACTATCAGTCGGTACCCCTTTTGAAGGAACTGCCGGACTGAACGTTGACACCGCATACCAGCACCATGATCATATCAATCGTGGAACGCGCCCTACACCAATGTATTCTCTTACACAACTCCCGTCTCCCATGTCTGGTGATATGATAGACATGTGGATTAGTACACTGAGGATGGTTGAAGCTGGCATTGTCACCAACAATAATTGTGGTGACGCTGATACGAACCTGTGTACGACCGGTTCTGGTCCTGGCGGATCGCTATCATACACCATGGGCGGATCTGGCCCTGTCCCTGAAACTGAAGGAGCCTACACCTACCAGTTCCCTCTGCCATATGCACTCTATGCGGAGACTGTACCAAAAATCTGGACCAGCATGGGACCAATGGGCCCGGATGGACCACTGGTAGCAGACTACGTTCCGAATCCCAATGGAGTTATGGACGAGATGATGCGTCTGGATTCCAACAGAAACAACATTAATGGACTCTTTGGCAGAATACTTGCTTATATGCAGACATTTACTGCAGGTTCAGCGATGGAAATACCGGATACCTGTAACAGTACTGCATACCCAGGTATCGGTACGGTTGGCCAAACAGCAGACAGTCTCATGCCTGTACCCGGCGCTGGTATATACCATATGG
>QNEM01000379.1 GCA_003645215.1 Gammaproteobacteria bacterium | reverse complement strand
TAGAATTGATAGAACGGGAACAGTGAAAATAGAATTCACTGCTAAAACAGTTGACGGTCGTAAAGCAAATATCCGTCACAACAGCACCAATCTTCAAGAGACTGATAGTGTTACTAGTAATACATACGTTAGTATTATGGATCAAGTTGATGTAGTAGCAGGCGATACGCTTCATCTCCGAAATCCGGGGACTGGTGGCTCAACTTGGTCACGAGCCAGTTTTTCTGTCACGTGGGTAGAGTGATTTGCAATTTATATATCCTGATAAATACAAAATAATACAAAATAATACAAAAACCAAAGCATAGGAAATTAAAATGGCTGTAATAATTCAATATACATCACCAACATTGGGTGATAACTTAATTCACGACAATGGTGATGTATTCACTGATGGTACCTTAAATGCTACTGCGGTAGTGGATGTCTATACCGATCCTAATAATGGGATTGAAACAACCCGTGTTGATTTAACCGCTAATGGTATATGGGATGTTAATGCGACACCTACATTCATTAATCTTACCATCGAACGTGAAGGTGATGGGTACCGTGCTCGATTCAGTGAATATGATTTCGCGGAAGGTGTTAATACTGGTATGTTGGCACTTCAAGTATGGGCAGAACCAGACGCGCAGGGTGCGAATCTGTACACCACTTCAATATTTCAAGAAGTTTTAGTGGATGATGGTGAAGGTAATATGATACCACAACAACCACGAGTTTGGGAAACAACCAATGGGAGCAATCCTCATGTTGGTAATCCTGATATTCATTTTAGTGTTTGGTATGAGAATAGCCTATATTCGGCATTCACCCTACATGACAATTTCACTCACAATTGGTTTTCTGGTGCTGGTGATTGGGAAGCAGCTATCGCAGCTACAGATTTAGATGGTGATGGCAATCCCGATACTCCTGTAATGGGCGTTGCTAGTGTAGATCGTATTAGCATCACAGAAGATGCAGACTCTGTTAACATCGATGTTGATGGTGATGGTGACGCGGATATCGTATTACCAAAATAAATGGAAGCCTTCATTAAAATCGGCGCTAAGATAGTATTGTCCCTATTCGTTTTAGGGACAATATTAAGCGTGGGTGCTTGCTCCAGTCTAGAAAAAGGAATTTCTCTTAAAGCTGGGTGTGATTTAATATGCCAGAATTGTGGTCATATCGAATTGTCGTGTCGGCAAGATAATGATAGTAAGCGTGATACCACTTCTACAGGCACCGTCTCAGGTCCATCATTGGGTCATTAGTAGAATATATTGAACAAGTATAAAAAACCCTACCAATTGGTAGGGTTTTTAGTATCAACTCACTAAGTGAGTGATTTAATTTGCCTGAGCGGGATTTGTAGGATCGTAGCATTTACACTCATTGAATGAATCTACGCTACACCCAACGACAGGTTCTACAGGTGCGAATACAATTGAACAATGTGAAGGTAAATGACCATCTTCAACACTTCGAACACCTTGAATTGTTCCTCCACCATCGGCGGTGTCTTTTTCATTGACAGTATCTGTAATTGTAATATCGCCTTCAGCAATAGCATTTCTTCCTTGCCCCGATGCTGACATGCTGGAAGTGTCACCACAACCGTACAGTGCAATTAAAATGAATGCAGCGTATGCGTATGCATAATGTTTTAGTTTAATATTAAATATTTTCATGATTAGTTTCCTGTTGAGAATTTGAATTTAGCAGTATTGGAACATGTAACCGTAACCGAATTATTAAATTTTGGGTTGATTTTTGCTATTCCGCCATTGGCAGCACACATAGCATTAGCTCGTGCCATATCAGTTTGGGTTGTTGCACAACCACCTAGTACCGCAATCGCGGCAATGAATAAAAGTGTTTTCATGGCTGTTTGATGACCGTATTATCGAATGGATCGTATTACCCATTACTTATCTTATTTATAATAATATGTTCAAGATAACTATAGTTTCTATTAATTTAGAAAAACAATGCAATTATGATCAAATATATATTGACAATTATGGGAACATAACGTATATTCTCTTTTAGACGGTTCGCTATGAGCGCACTTCCTTCTACTTTTATAACTTGAAAAAATCAGTGACTCGATTAAGAACCGTCTACTTTTATTAACACAAGGATACCTAATGCCTTTTTCAGAAAAACAAATAGAAGAAATCACAACTAGGGCTGAGAAACCAACCCAACCTAAAGGTTTAGTGTTAGAAAAGGGTGGTATCTTTATTCGTGGTGATCATGCTGTTGATTTTTCTATTGCCATTAAAACTATAATGGATGGTTATGGAGATTATATCGAACAACATTACCCATACGAAAACATGGTTATGACCAAACTGATGCTCTTATTAAATTCGGGTGGTCGTGAATTTTACAATGACGAGGACGATACAAATGATACGTAGTCGCAGAAACTTCTTTAAACGCACCTTAGCAACCGCTGGTGCCACAATTGCATCCAGTTTGGTAGTAGCTCAAGTAATCAAAGAACCTCTCCCTAAAGACGTTCAAACTACGATCATTGAATACTTTGTAGTATCTC
>QNEM01000378.1 GCA_003645215.1 Gammaproteobacteria bacterium | reverse complement strand
TGGTAATTCTAAAACGACCTATGACTAAGGTAGTTCCGTGGTGATCTGCAAGCAAGGCTTACGCGTCATCTTTGGAACCTCTTCGGCATAACCATACCAGAACAAACCAACAACAGTTTCCAGTTCCTGATCAATCCATAACAGATCATAAAAACGTTTATCGCGGATGACATCACCGGTTGACCATTTCACACCCACGTCTTCATTCCATAGTGTTAGCATAAGATTTTGTACCGCACAGCAACAGGCAGCATAGTCCTCCTGGTTTCTTATGGGGTCATCTGATCTGCAACAGGTCATTACAAACCAGCCAGGCATCTTCCGCCAGCGTCTCTCTTTTGCTGTTGCCGCCTCATCCCCTTTTGACGCCCTGACGATTTCCGAATTGAGTTCGATCACTGCATTCACAGATTCATCACCCAGCAAATAGAAATGCCATGGCTCAGTTAGATGATGATTGGGGGCCCACCTTGCAAGGTCGATTGCTTCTATGAGTTTTTCCCGGGGACACAGGCCTTCCTTGTAATTATGAATCGTGCGCCGACCAGAAATCAATTCAATGAGATTTGAAGTACTTATTTCTTCTGACATGAATTCACCTGATAAATGTTATTGTTTATTAACTTCATATTTCATGCCTCTGATCTTTCCCAGTGTTTCTGTGAGATCTTTATATCCCTTACTTCTTTCAGGAGTTATCTCCATGATTTCCAGCACATAATCTTCAGCAAGATCGAAATCCCTGTGTTCCAGGGCCATTTTAATTTTATTCTGGTATCTGTCAGCGATCTTCTTTAATTCTTTCCTAGCTCTTTTATCCTTCGGATTTGCCCTTAACTTTCGCTTAAGTTGTTCAAGCTTTTGCTGGTCTTTGTTTGATATTAATGATTGCTGTTCCCGTTTTACCTGTTCCTGTTGTCGTAGTTCTTCCTGTTTTATTAACTCTTGTTTACTTGCCCCTTGTTTCCTTAACTTATTCTCTTTGGCATGCATTGCAGCATTGAGTCTCCTCTCCGCATCCGCAACACCATAATGTTCTGAATTAATATTCATCCCTTTTCGCAAATAATTTCTGGCCCTGGGAATATCATTTTTTCCCAATGCAAAGTCCATTAGATCAATATACTCATCGATGATTCTGTCCATGCCATTCATGGCTTCTGGATTATCAGGATCAAGATTTAATACGGTTTGATATTTTTCGTAGGCATTATTGCCCAGGGGACTGGTTAGTTTCAGCTCTTTAATGTTTAACCTCGCGCCATCTAATAAATCATTTATGATCTGTGACTCTGATTGAACATCAGAAATATCTTTATCTGTTTCCCCAGATACATTACTTGGTACATTGCCTGGTACATCGCTTGCGAAGGGTTCTTCAAGTGGCTCGCTAGCTTGACTATCTGTAGTTGCAGGTTCGATAGCGCTATTCTTTTTCCCATCATCCGACAATATCGCCAGCACCAACAAGATAGCAAACAGGATTGCTGCCCACTTAATCAACCTTCCTAACAAGGACCGGGGTTTCTTTTTAGCTTCCTTTTTGGATTCCTCTTCAGGCTTATCTTCTGGCTTCTCTTCAGATTTTTCTTCTGTATCAAGCAATATAGTTTTTTCATCAGTGACCTTAACACTGTCGGCAACAGTAGCAGGATCAATAGCAACCGTTTCAGCCTCTGAGCCTGTAAAAATATCTACGATTCCAGTATCCAGTTCACTGCGCCATTCATCTATTGATTGTGGTCTTTCATCCGTTTTAAACAGCAAGGCATGATCAATTGCTGCCAGGAATTCTTCTGAGTAATTTTCATGCACTATTTTGGAGGCGGGAACATAAACATCTTTACCTGTATGCAAAAGTGCTTCGCTGCGATCCATTGCATCTGTTGGTCCTATCCCTGTCACTGCCCGATACATCGTTGCACCCAGTCCATAAATATCTGTCCATGGGCCTTGTTTGTCACCCTTGCTGGTGTACTGCTCGAATGGCGCATAACCCGGAGAAACCATTGTCGTCAGCGTATGTGTCTGTATTCCTAATGACTGTCGCGCAGAACCAAAATCCAGCAACACTGGACTACCATCTGTTCTGATATAAATATTAGGTGGCTTGATATCACGGTGAATAAATCCTTCTTTGTGGATTTGTTCAAGCCCATCCAACATAGGCATCAGGATAGATTTTAATTTTTCTTCTTCAATTGTTTTTTTATTTTTTAATAATGCATCCATGGGCTCGCCATGTTCATATTCCATGACCATATAGGCGGTATTATTTTCGGTGAATACCGATAATACTCTGACGATATTGTGATGTTTAAATTTGGCGAGTGTTCGTGCTTCGCTAATGAATCGCTCCAGTCCCCATTCATAAGATTCTCGATGTCCATCAGAAACGGGATGTACAGATACATCGTTTTCTCTTACTGCGAGATCGGTTGGTAAATATTCCTTGATGGCAACCTGTTGATCGAGATTGGTGTCATGCGCCAGGTAAGTAATGCCAAATCCACCCTGCCCCAGTATCTTGATAATGTGATACCAGTGCAGT
>QNEM01000377.1 GCA_003645215.1 Gammaproteobacteria bacterium | reverse complement strand
TTGTTTACACCACTGCCCATGGTGGCATTGCCCTGTGGATCAAGATCCACAAGTAGTACCCGGCGTTTGGTTGCAGCTAATGAAGCGGCAATATTGACGCTGGTCGTGGTTTTACCGACACCACCTTTCTGATTTGCTATGGCTATAATCTTGGTCATGGCTTTTATTATTCTTTCTTCTTTATACCTGTTTTTTGGCCTTTAATTCGGCCAAGCATTATGGCACAGACAGCCTGAAAGTTTCATATGCAAATTACCTGGGTACAATCTGCACCAGGCTTCGGCCTGCCGTCACACCAGGGACGGACAATGGGATGATCATTGTAGAAACGTCTTCTGCAGGTAGTGCCGATATTTCGTTTTCTGGATCAGGGCCTTTCATCGCCAGCAAACTTCCTACCGGAGCAAGCAGTTGATGACTACAGGCATAAAAATCTGCCAATGAAGTAAAAGCCCGTGAAACAATTGTATTAAATCGAATTTCAGGTTCGTAGTTCTCAATGCGTGAACATATCACTTCCACATTTTTTAAATTCAATGTCATGACTGCCTGCTGTACAAATCGTGTTTTCTTATTATTTCCGTCCAACAAAGTCCATTGCGTGTCCGGCCTTGCCAGGGCCAGGATAATCCCGGGCAAGCCAGCGCCAGTACCAATATCCAGGCAGTCATTGCCATGAATAAAGGGCAAAATAGAGAGGCTATCCAGTATATGGTAGGCAAGCATTTTTCCCGGATCGCGAATGGCCGTAAGGTTATAGGCTGAATTCCATTGGACCAATAAATCAATATAGGAGAGGTAATCTTGCAAAGGTAACTTAGTGGCATTCAAACTCAATGCTTCAACACCTTGCTGAAGCTGATCCAGAAATGAATCAGACATCATTATCGCGCTTTTCTTTAAGCACTCTGTTTCAATAGATAATGATTTTTCTTGAGATAAATACGCAGTAAAGATATCGCCGCAGGTGTCATCCCCGGAATACGTGATGCATGTCCCAGGCTGTGGGGTTTGTGCTCACTGAGTTTTTGCATGACTTCATTAGACAAGCCATTCACCTGACTATAATCAATATCACCAGGAAGAGTCGCTTCCTCGTAACTCAGGTTACGAGCAATCTCGGTTTCCTGGCGATCAATATAACCACTGTATTTGGCCTGGATCTCAATCTGTTGAATAACCACACTATCAATATCACTGGCATCAAAATCCGTCAGTGTCATCAGGTTTTCATGCGAGACTTCTGGTCGGTTTAATAACTGCATCAGGCTATATTCCCTTTGCAGTGGTTGACCGAGTACGCGGGTAGCTTCTTCTGCCGTTGTGGTTTCAGGTTTCAGCCAGGTTTTTTCCATCCGTGTTTGTTCTTTAAGTATCGCTTCACGCTTGTCAGAAAATTTCTGCCAGCGCTCATCATTAACCAGCCCATGCTCGCGGCCAATCTCGGTTAAACGTAGATCTGCATTGTCTTCACGCAACAGCAATCGATATTCAGCCCTACTGGTAAACATTCTATAGGGCTCGCTGGTGCCTCGGGTGATGAGGTCATCAATCAACACACCGATATAGGCCTGATCACGTCGTGGACTCCAGGGTGACTTGTCCTGCGCCAACAGCCCGGCATTCATGCCCGCGATTAAACCCTGTGCCGCAGCTTCTTCGTAGCCTGTCGTGCCATTAATTTGCCCGGCAAAAAACAGACCGGATAGATGCTTGGTCTCGAGCCACGGATGTAGATCTCTGGGATCAAAGAAGTCGTATTCAATAGCATAACCCGGCCGCGTGATATGCGCATTCTCGAAGCCTTCTATAGAGCGCACCATCTCATATTGCACATCAAAAGGCAGACTGGTGGATATGCCATTGGGATAGACTTCATGGGTGTTCAGCCCTTCTGGCTCGATAAAGATTTGATGTGAAGCTTTTTCAGCAAAACGCACCACCTTGTCTTCAACAGAAGGGCAATATCGTGGGCCCGTACCTTCAATATTGCCATTGAACATGGGTGAACGATCCAGACCCTGACGAATGATCTCGTGGGTTTTTTCATTGGTATAAGTGATATGACATGGCACCTGCTGCGGATGCTCGTCCGCATGGCCTATATAAGAAAATACCGGAACAGGGGTATCCCCAGCTTGTTCCTTTAATTTACTGTAATCAATGGTTTTGCCATCAATCCTGGGTGGTGTGCCTGTCTTCAGGCGTGCGACCCGAAAAGGCATTTCCCGTAAACGGCTTGCCAGCGCATTTGATGGTGGATCCCCGGCCCGGCCCCCGGCAGACTGCTCATTGCCGACATGGATCTTGCCCGCCAGAAAAGTCCCTACTGTAAGAATTGTATTCTTTGCGCGAAACTGTAGACCCGATTGCGTCACCACACCAACTACACGATCACGTTCGACGATCAAATCATCAACGGCTTGCTGAAAGATAAACAGATTTTCCTGAGATTCCAGGAACGGACGGACTACGCCACGATATAAGGCCCGGTCGATCTGTGCCCGTGTTGCCCTGACTGCAGGGCCCTTGCTGGCATTTAGAATTCGAT
>QNEM01000376.1 GCA_003645215.1 Gammaproteobacteria bacterium | reverse complement strand
CGATTCCAATTATTTTTCCCATCTTGATGTTCTCCAAAACTGCTCTAGATTAATTAAAAATGTCTGTAATTCTTTCTGTTGGTTCGTATATGTGTCTGTTAGCTGTTATTTCAAGGGCAGCGCAATAATTATTTCGCCACAATAACCATGGCGGGCCTGATTAAACGCCCATTTAGCTCATATCCCTTCTGCAGCGTTGTGACAACAGTGCCTGATTCAGCATCGTCCACTTCTTGCATGGTCATCGCTTCATGTTGTTCCGGATTGAATTTATCGCCCTTCTGCGGATTGACTGGATGGACCCCTGATTTCTCTAAAGATGTGCAGAACATTTTCAGGGTCAACTCCAGACCTTCACGTAAACTATTGACATCCTCCGCCTCAACTGAGGCAACGATCCCCATTTCCATACTGTCCAACACAGGCAACAGCTCATTTATAAATTTATCCAGCGCATATTTATGCGCATTCTCGACATCCCGTGTGGTACGTTTTCGTACATTGTCCAATTCTGCCTGTGCACGAATTGCCTTATCCAGGTTACCTGCTGCCGATGCCTTCAGTGCTTCAACCTGCTCTGAAAGCGATTCGATCGTGATCTCTGCTGTGGCTGTTTCGATGTCAGTCTCGACTGAGGCTTCATCTCCCGCTAACTGATCTTCAACTTCCCCAATAACTTCTTCCAGGGTGACGTCATCTTGCTGCTTGCCTGTCATGATTTTCCTCAAGCTAATTCGTGTATTAAAAACAACAGAAAACCCCTGATCACGGGGCTTTCCGGTATGTTTCTGGTTTATTGTTGTTTGTTGTATCTAGTTGGGGGTACTTACCTGGAATTCAAGGCCGAACCCAACATTTTTGCAGTTAAATCCACGATCGGTATGACTCGTTCATAATCCATGCGCGTAGGCCCAATCACACCCAACACACCCAGTATCTGACCTTCAGACTCGTAAGGTGAGGTGACGATACTGCAATCATCCAGTACCTCATAGCCTGACTCCTCACCGATAAAGATTTGCACACCCTTGGCATTAATAGATTGTTCCAGCAGATGTAAAATATCACGCTTCTGATTGAAGGTATCGAATAAGCGCTTGAGTCGTTCTATATCGCCCCATCCAGACACACCCATCAGGTTGGTTTCACCTGCGAGTACATAATCATCCTGTGAATTTGTGTCTATGGCCTGCTGGGCCATTTCGATGGCTGCCTGCATCAGCTTATTGACGTTATCTTTCATGCTCTCAAGTTCAGCCAGCATATCTTTACGAACGTCATGCAAATCTTTACCCGAAAACATTTTATTCAGGTAATTGGCCGCCTGTTCCAGCTCTGATGCGCTATATTTCCGTGCCGTGTGAATAATCCTGTTCTGGACTTCGTTATCACTCATGACAAAAATGACCAGGATCCGATTGTCAGACAGGGAAACGAATTCAACCTGGTTTAATGTGCTCTGCTCAATACGAGGTAACATCACGACGCTGGCAAGGTGGGTGATGTCCGATAGCATTGATGAGGTTCTTTGCATCAGGTTTTGTGTGTTATTCACCGCCTCCATTTCCTCAGCCATGCGATGTATTTCTTCATTACCAAGATCACCCACCCGCAACAAACTATCGACGAACAAACGATAGCCTCTGGCCGTGGGGATGCGCCCTGCCGAGGTATGAGGTGATTGTAACAAGCCCAGATCCTCCAGATCTGACATGACATTACGAATCGTCGCTGCGCTGATATCCAGACCCAGATCCCGTGCCAGGGTACGGGAACCGACAGGCTGGCCATCATTGATAAAATGATCGACTAATGACTTGAACAGAAACAGGCTGCGTTCGGGTAGTTCCTGGGATTTTTTTGGTCTGCTCATGCCTGTCCTGTGATTGCTTGCTTCATATAGGCAAAATTTAGCACTCTAAGGCTAAGAGTGCAAAATCAGTGTTTGTCGGGTGGCTGCCGATCATGCTAAGTTTGTGAACATTATTTTAATGATGGTAAGCAAATGTTCAAACGTATCGCGTTAATAAGCAATTCAGACGCCAAAAAAGTTGCTGAAACACTCAACAGCCTGATTGTTTACCTGCAATCCAATGAAATAGATTTCATTCTGGATCAAAATAGCTATTCACTGGCAGAGCAAACGGGTTTGCCTGTCATGAAAGAGAATGAATTTGATGCGGACTGTGATCTGGCTATTGCTATTGGTGGTGATGGCACCATGCTGAAGGCAGCGCATCTCACCTGTCAGCATGAGATCCCCTTATTGGGTATCAACAGGGGTCGCCTGGGATTTCTGGCCGATATCCCGGCTGATGCAATCGAAGATCATCTTGATAAGATATTTGCTGGAACCTATGTAGAAGATGAACGCTTTCTGCTGACGGCTGAAGTGCTGAGAGATGGTAAATCGCTACTGAAAAGTAATGCCTTTAATGATGTCATCTTGCAAAAATGGAACATCGCCAGATTGATCGAACTCGAGATCTACGTAGATGGTAGTTTTGTACATAGGCAACGTTCGGATGGAGTTATAGTCACCTCTCCAACAGGTT
>QNEM01000375.1 GCA_003645215.1 Gammaproteobacteria bacterium | reverse complement strand
TGAAACAGATTGGAGCCTACGATAATACCCTGATTGTGTTCACCTCTGATCACGGTGACATGCAGGGCGATCACTGGATGCTATCCAAATCCTGTTACTTCGATCAGGCGTTCCATGTTCCCATGATTGTACGCGATCCCACGACTGCGGCAGATCGATCACGGGGTACCCAGGTCGAGGCATTCACCGAAAGTGTCGACATCATGCCGACTATTCTCGACTGGATTGATCGGGATATTCCATCCCAATGTAACGGTTATTCGCTATTACCCTTCTGTCGCGGCCAGCAACCGGAAAACTGGCGCCAGGAATACCATGCCGAGTTTGATCTAAGGAGTCCCGGCGGATATGCAAAAACTCCGCCTTTGGGATTGGCGAAGATGAAATGCATGGTTAGTATTGCTCGTGGTGAAAGATACAAATATGTTCATTTTGCCGGGCTTCCTCCACTATTTTTCGATCTTAAAGAGGACCCTGATGAATTTATAGATCGGTCTACCGATCCGGATTACCAGGGCAGGGTGCTTGAATACACTGGGAAAATGCTGACCTGGCGCATGGAGTATGCCGATTCGGCCCTTACCGACATTCGCCTGGGGGATAACACGGATTAATTGCCCGACCGTGGTTGTCTGCTAGAACGGGAATCTGACCGATGATCGACATAGTCGAAGAACTGAAGATAAAACTTACCGCGGTCAGGCAGCATTTGCAGCTACTCGCCAGACCCGACATATCTGAACGAAGTTTCGACGGAGTCTATGCCGTTCGCGATGAGGGGGATGAAGTTATTACAGGCGCGCTTTGTTATCGGACCGGCGTCAGTGGCCCGGATGTTGCCATCCTCGGCGGCATACACATGAATGAGATGTCCGGTGTCTACGCACTGTTGAAGTTTCATACACGCTGGTTAAACGGTGCGCGGCCAAAATCTGGAAATATTTATGTAGCCACGGGCAAAATTGAAAGGGCGCTCGAATTTATCGACACGGTGATGGCCGCGGAAAATATTTCACCCGATTTGTGGAGTGCCTTCCACGCTACCCATGATCACTTTAATTACAATAGAATCCCCTTCGATATTCTGACTAAAGAAATCAGTAACGATTTCGAACGGCATGCGCTTCAGATTGTCAGGTACATCTTGAAGCCGTCAAAGGGCAGGATTCTCGATCTCCACAACACCTCTACCAACGCCGCGCCAATGGTGACAATGTTCATGCAGGATGGTGAAACACCTGCAATGGTCATTGAGCGCATAAATGCCACGGGTGTTACCGAGGATTTTCCCATCCAGGATTTCATCGTCTGGAAGCCCGGCCCGTATAACGGCGTTGAATCCATCCGCTCCATTGTTGACGCGGAAACAGGTAACCTGCCTATTTTGGTAGAAAATGGCGGTGGTGCAAATCCAGCTTCATTCGACGCCGCGGATTTGCACACCCAAATCTGGTTAAAAAATGTTACCGGAATGGAACCTGAGGGTGAGGTGACCGGCAGTCAATCAGCCAGTTTCGAGCGTAACTATTATGTAGAAACAAATGCCCTATACCACCCGGATGTGAAACCAGAAGACTATTCGCAGCTGGGTCAGGAAACCCTTAAAGCGGCGAAAAAAGATACCTTTGTTCTCATGCGGGATTTGCGTAGCGCCAGGGCTATGACCGGATGGTCCGATAAGGCCAGACAAGCTTTGCATAAACTGGAGGAAAAAAACTATTCGAGTAGCCGGCTGGATAATTTCGAGCCGATAAACAGGGGCGACCTGTTAGGAATCGGTTTAAACAGTGGGCTGGAATTGCGCTCTCCCGGTGATGGCGTGGTGATGATGATAGGCGCAAGCACGGTTGTAGTGCCCGAAAACAGGGAAACATACGCAAATATCGGGATAAAATTTAAGAGCGATTCTTTAAATGCGTGAAAGGTTCTTGACCATTTTGAGTACGGGTCGTTCATTCATAAATTGATTCGAGGTTCCTAATTAAGAGCATCGGGGAGATCCAGATATGTCAAATTATAAAGCAGTATCTGAACACTATTTGCACGGAGACTTATTGAAAGCAATTCAGACGGCTATTTCTGAACTAGGCAAAACGATCGATAGCATAACTATTGAAGACCTTGCCCCGGTTGATGAGTTTCATATTGGCGGACGGCAGGCAACCGAGCATTTTGTAGACCAACTAAATTTTTCTAAGCAAGACCATGTGCTTGACGTGGGATGCGGACTCGGAGGAGCGTCACGCTATGTTGCACACAGGTACAATAATCAGGTGACAGGAATTGATTTGACCGAAGAATACATTGAAACCGGAAATGCCCTGTGCGCGTGGGTTAAACTGCATAAGCACATCAGCCTTCACCAGGCTAGTGCGTTATCTATGCCTTTTCAGGATAAAACCTTCGATGGTGCTTATATGATGCATGTCGGCATGAACATTGACGACAAGGCTGAGCTCTTCAAGGAAATATACCGGGTGTTACGGCCAGGAGCATCTTTTGGTGTTTACGATGTAATGCGCAATAAAGCCGGCGAGTTAATTTTCCCGGTTCCATG
>QNEM01000374.1 GCA_003645215.1 Gammaproteobacteria bacterium | reverse complement strand
TTTCCTCGTGTTTTTTATCTCAAGTATCATGGCTACACTAAATACTTCCCGCTTTGGGCACTTGCTAGATACAATAATCTTAAGGAACCTCTGATCAAGTCATGAATCTATATATTGCGATTCAAATATCCCGTTTCTGCGTTGTAAAACTTCGCAATAGCCTTGCTATTACGCGCGTTTCACGCATTGAACCAGAATATTTCACTCGGCAATCTATTCGACCCAGACTTGAACAGAGGCTCCTGAACAATCAGTTTTGAGCCTTATTGGAATTATTAGCGCCTTAAACTCCGAGGGGCGCTGCCTGTCTGGCAAAGCAATTCCGGTAAATAAACCTGTGCGGATTAATCAATATACAGTCGCCATAATTTGCGGTATGGGTGAAGATAATGCTCGTTTCGCTGCGCATACTTTACTTAAATTAAACATTGGCACGCTGGTTAGCTGGGGAACGGCCGGCGCATTGATTGAAAATATTCGGTCAGGAGATTTAATACTGGCAGACAGTATTGTTGCAAACGATGGGAATAAATATTCATTTGATGCTGAATGGAACGAATACATCATCAATGAACTCCGTAATACATCATTAAAAATACATCATGGCATGATCGCTCATGCCGGGCAGGTACTGACAACAGCTGAAGATAAAAAGAAACTACATGATGAAACTAATGCCCTGTCCGTGGATATGGAATCCCTCGCCATAGCCCGGATTGCGCATAAAGAGAAACTGCCTTGCGTGTCAATTCGCGCCATCGTCGATGAAGCTTCACAGTGTATTCCTGCAGCGATAATAAATAATACAGATGCTTTTGGACGCCCGTCTTTGTTTCCACTGGTCTCCAGCTTGATTCAAAACCCTGGCCTGATAACTGAGTTAATAAAACTTGGATCGGCCATGAGAGCCGCGACGAGAAGCTTGAAGACTGTTGCCAGAAGCCAGGTATTATTTAGATAAACAAAACCAGATAGTTAGTAACGACACATTTAATCAATCATGCTTGCATTCCTACGTCAGATATTCAGTCGCACTTTACTTATCTGGATCAATATTGTTCAGGGTCACAAGATACTGACCATCATATTCTGTCTTATTGCAGTTCTGGTATCAATTCAGTACACCAGCAATAACCTCGGTATGAACACGGATACAGAAGACATGTTGTCTCCTGATCTTGACTGGCGAAAACTCGACAAGGAAATGTCTGCTGAATTTCCACAATTTAGCGGTAATATTCTTGTTGTCATTGAAGCACCCACACCTGATCAGGCTATGGATGCTGCCGAGAGACTCTATGAAAAACTGCAGCAGGAAACAACATTACCTAAGAGCACTCTTAAATCTGTCTTCTCCTTTCGATCTTTAGCTTTCTTTAAAAAGTCATCTCTACTCTTTCTTGAAGAAGATGAATTACAGGATCTCTCTGACCGTCTGGCAGAGATTCAGCCGTTTCTTTCCAAACTGACTGAAGATCAAAATATTCGTGGTTTATTCACCATGCTTGAAAAGGCAATTCGCGCAAAGCTTGATGGTGAGAAAATTGAACTCTCAGCGCTCATCATACAAATCAATGCAGCGCTTGATGCCATCCTTGCAAACGAGCCTTATCAACTTTCCTGGCATAGCCTGATGGCCGGCGAAGAACTTGATAAAGATATTTATCGTGAATTTATTATCCTGCAACCTGAACTGGATTATAGTGACCTGTTCCCGGCAGAAGATATCATTGAAAAGATCAGAATCATTGGCGATGAACTTGATATTAATGCTGAAAATAATCTTCGCCTGAGACTTAGTGGTAGCGCTGTACTCTCTCATGAAGAACTACAAAGCGTCATGGAAGGCACACAACTTTCTGTCATCCTTGCGCTATGCATGGTCACTGTGATTATGATTGTCGGCCTCGGATCTTTCTGGCTGGTGCTGGCAACGATCATCACTTTAATCAGTGGCCTCATTATCACTGCTGCCTGGGCAACACTGACTGTGGGTGAATTGAACCTGATTTCAGTTGCTTTCGCAGTGCTTTATATAGGACTAGGTGTCGACTTTGCGATTCATTTTTGCCTGCGTTTTCGTGAACATTTTTTAAACAATAATGACCGCGCACTTGCCTTGCGTGAAACATCTAAAAGTTGTGGAGACTCCCTGTTCCTATGTGCAGTCACTACAGCAATCGGTTTCTATGCCTTCATGCCAACGGATTATGATGGTATTGCAGAGCTGGGCTGGATTTCAGGAAGTGGCATGTTTATCAGTTTCATTGTCACCATGACATTACTGCCTGCACTGCTTGGTATATTGCCGATAAAATCGCAGCCCATCGTTCAAAACAATCCTCATTCAAGCCATGCTAACTCACTAAACAGCTGGCTTGCCTTCCCGGTAACCTATGCCAGAGCAATCAGGATTGTTTCCATTATTATTGCTATCTCGCTCTTCTGGATCGTGCCCAGGGTTGAGTTTGATCACAACACATTGAACCTGCAAAACCCTGAGAATGACTCTGTAAAGACTTATATGGATCTGCTGGCAGATAGTGAATCATCTCCGTGGACAACTG
>QNEM01000373.1 GCA_003645215.1 Gammaproteobacteria bacterium | reverse complement strand
AGCTCGATTGAAAGATGAGACATATCAGCAAAGATTCAGTGACGCAGATATTTTACTTTCTGAATTTATAAACTAAGCATATTTTAGCTATTGGCTATCTATCGAGAGTGAGAAGCCTACCCGGATGTGTGCAGGGAACAATTTGTATTATGAAATCAGCAAAAGGAGCGTACTTGATAATGAGGAGCTAAAGGCATATTGTTACCTAACATTTTGATTAAAAGGAGGTTATCTAAAAATGCCCGTCTGCAATATATACGTTTATATTACAAAAAGCCCTATAGATACCTGTTATACGCTATGAGATGAGAATTTTAATACTTGCAGCAGTTTTGATTCTCTTTGGGTGCTCTGGCGATGAGTCAGCATCTATTGAGAACATAAGAAAGGAATTACCTAAGGATTATAGTGCAAGCTATAGCTTAGGAATGCATGAAATAATGGTAAGCAAATTTAAATCTCATAATGTAAAGTTCGAAATCAAAGAAATTCTAAATAAAACTTGGGTTGTTTGGGAGAAAGGCCAAGATGAGAGAGTAGAACAAGCTCAGAAAGAGGCAGATAAAGAATTTTTAATTCTGTATAGCAATAGGGGTGAGTAATGTTAAGAGTTGCGTATAACAAGTTATTCAAAATAGACAGCGCGAAAAAACGCGCTGCCATTTAATTCAAACGTTACATGCATGAATCATAAAATTAAAGTTAAAATGAAATGGCTAATTATTATATTGTGGTTGGCTTTAATTTTAAAAGAAATAGCATGGTATGGAATTGGTCTGGATTTCTGGCGGCAATTGGAGTGGGGATGGATCGTTTTTTATGGCCTGCCAATTACAATAATAATGCTGGGACTGCTTACTTTATCATTGGGTATTCCAGGATTGAGACATCTGGAGTCAAGAAAATTATCTGTAGTATTGGTATTGTCTGCCCTCATATGTTCATCGCTTGGTATTGTAGGTTTATGGGGAGTAGTACATGGTTGAAATATATATTCATTTTTAAACAATCGATCAAGGATGAGGCAGTACAAATCATCGCACCTTTACCTCGGCGTTAGAGGAGGGTTTAATCTATATTTTATTGCTAAATTACAATAGTAAAAAGGGACGTTCCTCATTTAAGTACATATAATGACAATGGGTATATAAGATATAATCCTTGTGGATAATTTCATTTAAATCTATATATGAAGGAGATAAAAATGGCAGAAGCAAAAGGTTTGAGTAAACCGGTAAAGTTAAAAAGTGAATTGGCAGAGTTTCTGGGAGCAGCAGAGCTTCCTCGGACGGAAATTACCAAAAAACTATGGGACTATATTAAAGCAAATAAACTTCAGACAAAAACTGAAAATGGCAGTCCAGAGAATGCAGGAAAATACATCGTGGCTGATGTTAAATTACTTCCTATATTTAAAAATACAAATTCCAAAAGCAAATCAGGTAACCTCACTGATCTTAGAAATATGGAAGAAGGTCAGACGATCAATATGATGCAGATGGCGGCCGTTGTTGGTGCAAATATAGAATAAGCCAAATTCAAAATCAGCTTGAGGCTGAGTCTGAACGTGTAAAGTCAAAGGGATTTCTGCCCAATTTAAACGTCAGATACAGATATAAGTTATAGAGTGATGTCATAAAAATAAAAAAGCCCGGGTAAACCGGGCTTTTTTGTTTTTACTAATGTAACTTCAGAATAAGCCGGTGATATTTCCATCATCATCAATATCGATGCGTTCTGCTGCAGGCACCTTGGGCAGGCCCGGCATGGTCATCATGTTGCCGGCGATGGCAACAACAAAACCAGCACCATTGGCTAAACGTACTTCAGTGATATGTACGTTGTGACCGGTGGGTGCACCAATTGCAGTTGGATCGGTTGAGAATGACATCTGTGTCTTCGCCATACATACCGGGTATGAACCATAATCTTCATTCCAGTCAGCCAGTTGTTTTTTGACTTTTGCATCAGCAGAGATACTCGCTGCACCGTAGACCTTGGTGGAAATTTTCTCGATCTTTTCCCATAAAGAGTCGCTGTCTTCATAGGTCAATTGATGAGTGCCAGGATTATTGTCAACAATATCGGCAACTACTTTTGCTAATTCTTCAGCACCAGCACCACCTTCTGCCCAATGTTTTGAAACAACGGCTTTAACACCTAGTGATTCACAGCGTTTCATCAACATATCAACCTCTGCATCGGTGTCCAGGGTGAAATGATTCAGACAGACAACACAGGGCAGTCCATAGACATCAGTAATATTCTTTATATGGCGTTCCATATTCACCATGCCTTTGTCCAGGGCTTCAAGATTCTCATTGGTCAGCTCATCTTTTGCTACACCGCCCTGGAATTTCATGGCACGAATAGTGGCAACCAGAACAACTGCTGCTGGTTTGAGTCCCGCCATACGAGATTTAATGTTGATGAATTTTTCAGCACCTAAATCAGCGCCAAAGCCACCTTCGGTAATGACGTAATCAGCCAGTTTCAAACCAGTCTTGGTTGCCGTGACCGTATTACAACCATGTGCGATGTTGGCAAATGGGCCACCATGAATAATT
>QNEM01000372.1 GCA_003645215.1 Gammaproteobacteria bacterium | reverse complement strand
GTGCTGAACATTGTTGATGATGAAAAAATTATTGCAACCGATGAACTGGGTTTGAGTGAACAAACCTTTTCTCAATTTAAGGGAGTTGAAAACTGCACAGTTCATGTTAATCATGCCACCCCACCCTCTTCATTACGACTTGTACATAAAAAGATTGCAGGGAACAGACTAGGAAAGAATGACTTCCTTAATATTTGTGAAGATATTGTTAATAATCGTTATTCAAAAATAGAGATAACAGCCTTTTTAGTCGGTTGTGCTGAAGGTGGACTGGAAAGAGATGAAATACTTTATCTAACAGAGGCCATGGTGGAAACGGGTAAAATCCTGGATTGGGGCGAGCCTATGGTTGTCGATAAGCATTGCATTGGTGGTATTCCAGGTAATCGTACCACCATGTTAATTGTACCGATTGTTGCTGCTCATGGCATGTTGATGCCCAAAACTTCCAGTCGTGCCATAACTTCACCTTCTGGTACAGCAGATACTATGGAAGTCCTTGCAAAGGTCAACCTGAAACAAGAAGATTTGGGAACTATTGTCCAGCTTCAACGTGGATTTATTGCCTGGGGAGGGACAGCCAATCTGGCACCCGTTGATGACATTCTGATTTCAGTTGAGCGACCATTGGCATTGGATTCAAAAGGTCAGATGATTGCGTCTATCTTATCTAAAAAAATTGCCGCAGGTGCGACTCATCTATTAATCGATATTCCAGTAGGCCCGACAGCCAAAGTACAAACCCAACATGATGCACTCAAATTACGTAAATTATTTGAATACATTGGCGATCAAACCAATCTTGAACTGGAAGTGATCATCACTGATGGTCGCCAGCCTATTGGCAACGGTATTGGTCCAACACTGGAAGCAAGAGATGTGTTGCAAGTATTACATAACGAACCCAATGCCCCGGTAGATTTAAAGGAAAAGTCACTGCAAATGGCGGGTAGAATACTGGAATTTGATCCCGATGTCAGAGGTGGGCAAGGCTATTATCTAGCACGTGATCTGCTTGAATCTGGACGGGCATTAAAAAAAATGGAAGACATTATAATGCTCCAGGGTAAGCATCATACTTCCTTTAAGACAGCACAATTTCAATATCAGGTGCTGGCTCCTGAATCGGGTTATGTGAAGAGTATTAATAACCTTCAAATTGCACATATTGCTCGAATGGCAGGCGCTCCAATGGACAAAAATGCAGGTATTGATCTGCATATAAAACTGAATGACAAAGTGAATGTCAATGATGCACTTTATACCATTAATGCGGAATTTAATGCTGATTTTCAGTTTGCAAAAACCTCAGCACAAAAAAATTCTGGCTATACTATTGGGGGAAAACAATGACAAAAGACACTCATATTTCTGAAAATGCAATTGTGATTGGTTTTCCCGAATATTCGACTCAAGCAAAGGCATTTGCCCTGGCAGCTGGACTCCCTTACACAACGATTAAATTACACCGTTTTCCAGATGCGGAAAGTAAATTACTGCTTCCAGAAAAATTACCGAAGCATGTTATCTTATATTGCAGTCTGGACAGACCTAATGATAAATTAATAGAATTGATTCTTGCGGCTTCAGGTGCACGAACACTTGGTGCACAAAGTCTCTCACTTATTGCCCCTTATCTTTGTTATATGCGACAGGATAAAGCCTTTCAGGCAGGTGAAGTGATCAGCCAGAAAGTCATTGGAAAGCTATTGGCTGACTACTTTGATACCGTAATCACTGTGGATGCGCATTTGCATCGCATTCATAGTCTGTCCGAAGCTATCCCGACAAAACATGCCATCAATATCACGGCAACAAATCCCATAGCACACTTTATTCAACAGCATGTTGATAGACCTTACCTGATGGGTCCCGATGGTGAATCACAACAATGGGTCGAGGATATAGCAACACATTTTAAAATGGATTATGGTGTTGCTTTAAAAGAACGATACGGCGATCGAGAGGTCAGAGTCAGTGTGCCTGAAGGAAATTATAAGGGGCGCAATATAGTCCTGGTTGATGACATTGCCAGCACAGGAAAAACCTTAACAGGTGCAGCTAAAGCACTGAATCAATATCACCCAGCCTCTATATCAGTTCTGGTTACCCATGCATTTTTTGTTGATGATGCCATGACTCAGCTTGAAGAAGCTGGTATTGAAAACATCTGGAGTTGTGATTCTATTGTGCATAAGACAAATACTGTAAAACTAGCCAATATACTGGCGGAACACTTTAAATCCGTTTTAGATAACTAATTTTTGATTCGATAAAGGAATGATATGCCTGGCTAATCAGCGTGTTGCTGTATTGATACTTATGCCATGCTGAATTAGCCAGCCTCTGTCCAATTCCCAACGAATTTGTTTAAGGGTCTCCAACAATATAGGGATGTATTTGCCACACTTTGAGTAATAACTGTATGATTTAATAGAGTTCTTTAAGACGTTTTTTTCTACCAGATTCATGCCTCTCTCGTAAATCCGATTCAATATATCTATCTGTTGTTGCCATACTGGCATGTCCCGCATCATCACGAACATGTTCCCTGGGCCTGAATTTCACATCTTCAGAAATTCC
>QNEM01000371.1 GCA_003645215.1 Gammaproteobacteria bacterium | reverse complement strand
GATCTTGTTCCGGGTGATGTGTTGCGTCTGGTTACTGGTGATATTCTTGCCGCAGATGTCCGTATAAGCGAATCTCACCAACTTCAGCTCGATGAAGCGGCACTGACTGGAGAGTCCGAACCCGTGGACAAGGGAACTGACGTCATTGATGCGGACAATGTACCCCTGGGTGATCGGGTAAATATGGGTTTCATGAGCACAATAGTTACTGCAGGTAACGGTACGGGAGTAGTGGTCACAACGGGTATGAGTACCGAGGTTGGCAGGATTGCTGATCTGATGGCCTCAGCTGAAGAACCAAGGACGCCTTTACAAAGACGTATAGACAGACTTTCCCATGTACTTATCGGTGCCGCACTCGCCGTTGTCGCCGGGATTATCGGTATTGGTATCCATCATGGTATGGATCTGATCGAGATGCTGAACACCGGAATCTCGCTATCGGTTGCTGCCATTCCTGAAGGACTTCCCACAGTAGTCACCATCGTTCTTACCATGGGTTCTCAGCGCATGGCGCGAGGAAAAGCCCTGGCGCGGCAACTCGCCTCGGTAGAGACACTGGGATCAACATCCGTGATTTGTTCTGACAAGACTGGAACACTTACCCAGAATCAAATGCAGGTTATGGCACTTTGGGCAGGGGACAAGCGCTGGGAAGTCACCGGCAAGGGCTTTGAACCAAAAGGCGTGTTCCTGAATGCTGAAGGTGCCGAAACAACACCTGAAGAGGACGATGATCTTAAACATACGCTGATGATATCTGCTATTTGTAACGACGCGATACTGGTTGAAGAAGAAGGTATGTTCTCTATACAGGGAAATCCTACTGAGGGTGCCCTGGTGGTTGCCGCATGTAAGGCCGGCATTACCCGGGATAGTATGGCTGAAGAAGGTTATGAGGTAGTCAGACGCTTTCCTTTCGACTCAACACGCAAGATGATGAGTGTGATTGTCAAGGTGCCTGGTGGCGATCATGTTCTGGTTACCAAGGGTGCTCCCGATGTAATTCTTGCAAGGACACTGACACTTAGAAGTCACGGAGAAGAATTACCAATTTCGGATGAGACGCGCATACATGTAGAGGATGCGATCTCGGATTTTGGCAAACGCGCCCTGCGTACCCTTGCCATAGCATATAGACCCGTGGACTCTGCTGATGTGGATCTGAAACCCGAGCAACACGAGGAAGATTTCGTCTTACTTGCTGTGCATGGCATCATGGATCCACCACGACCTGAGGTCATTGATGCCGTAGCACAGTGTTGGAGTGCCGGGGTTCGAACGGTAATGATAACAGGAGATCATGCGCTCACTGCCCAGGCGATTGCTGAGGAAATTGGCATCATACATTCCAGTGAAGATCTGATCATCACAGGAGCAGAACTGGACAATACCTCGGATGACGAACTACGGGCACTGGTTCCACACGCAGCCGTTTTCGCACGGGTATCACCCGAGCACAAATTACGCATCGTCAAGGCATTACAGGAAAATGGTGAAGTCGTGGCCATGACCGGTGATGGAGTGAATGACGCCCCCGCGTTACGTAATGCAGATATTGGTATCGCCATGGGAATTGCAGGTACGTCGGTCGCCAAAGATTCTGCATCACTCATCCTTCTTGATGACAACTTTTCGACTATTGTCGCCGCGGTTGGTGAGGGAAGAAGAATCTACGACAATATCAGAAAGTTCATTCGTCAGGCACTGACCGCAAACGTCGCAGAGGTATCAGTTATTCTCTTTGCCTTTCTGTTAATGGGTGATGATCCATTGTTACCGATAACAGCGTTGATGGTTCTCTGGATCAACCTGGTAAGTGATGGTATTCCTGCCCTGGCCCTCGGAGTCGAACAACCCGAGGCGGATATTATGCAGAGAAAACCGAGAGAACGCAGTGAGAGTTTTTTTGCCGATAAGCTGGGGGCACGTATTATTTTGCGGGGCCTGGCCCTCGGGTGGTTAAGTTATTATATGTTTGACTATTCACTGGACAGAGGTGCACCGCTGGCCTACGCGGAGACACTGGCCTTTACTACACTCATTTTCGCACAGTTATGGCATGTATTTGATGCCCGCACATTTACCACCATCTTCGACAAAAATCCTTTTGGTAATAAATATCTTCTGTTGGCAGTAGGTGTGTCTGCCTTGCTCTCCATTGCGGTAATCTATCTGCCTTTGGGAAATACAGTGTTTGGAACGACACCATTATCAGGCAAACATCTGCTTATGGTGATTTCAATTGCCGCCCTGCCAACTTTTGTACTGTCCGGTCTGAAGGCGACTTTTGGTATAAGATTTCTTTGAAGTGATTTTTACCAGGCTATATAAGCAACAATATGGAACCAGCAAAGGTCAGAAAAACATTTGCGAATGTATAGGTCCCGGCATAGCCAATCGAAGGTACGTAACTACGGGATATATCCGTAACAACCTTGAGTGCTGGAGTACTTGTCATGGAGCCCGCCATGGCACCAAATAATAATGCCGCGTTCATCTTCAAAATATACCTGCCAAAAGCATAAGCAATTAAAACAGGAATTATTGTTAAAACCACACCTGAGAATATTAGTGGCAATCCT
>QNEM01000370.1 GCA_003645215.1 Gammaproteobacteria bacterium | reverse complement strand
TCTCGAGGCAGGCGCCAAAATGGAGAAATTCAAGGTCAGACGCACCATAAGCTGCAATCCAGGAGAAAGAAACCTGGTTGGAGAGTTACTCGCTGTCTTCGGGTAAACCCACAACAGTCAGAACAATCTCAAATATCTATTTATCACATCTAATTATCAGGCCGCTGCTGATGAATATTGTGTTGAGATCCTCATAACTTCAGGTTTAACCAGACGTGCAAAATCTACATAGGAGATTTCAATAAGCTCGTTATGCGAACATGCATTGAATGCAATCATCTCGTCATGGCTTAAGGCCTCTTCAACGTAGACATCCATATGATAAAGGTTGCCAAACGGTGGCATGGCACCAATTTCACATTCTGAAAACTGGGGCATAAATTCTGTTTCAGTCGCCAGACTGACACTTTCTGCCCCCAGGGCACCTTCCAGCAATTCAAGATCTATATGATCCGTAGCAGGTAATACGACCATAGCCTGTTTACCATCAATTTTTACAATAACCGTTTTTGCCATCTCATCACCGGAAATATGTGCCAGTTGCGCAATTTCCTGTGCTGTATAAGCCGTTGAATGATTAATGGTGGTATATTTAATATTTTCCTCATCCAGGTATTCTTTCAATTTGGTTGATAACATAATTACAGTCTCCCTTTTTTACAATTGAAACCAAAAAACCTAAGCTATATCTACAAGTATAGCTTCGAATATCCCTGTTTGAATGGTCTGAGCAATATATATATACATTGATTGGTGAATGCACCATTGCAGGATTTTGAATATCACTTAGAATATTCTCCTCGAGATTAATTCCACATCTGGACTGGACCTGTTTTCTGAAATTTATGGACGCAACCCTTGAACTTGCCAAAGACCTGATCAGTAGACGCTCAGTAACACCTGAGGACGATGGCTGTCAGGCTATGTTGGCCGAGAGACTGGAAACCATAGGCTTCAGGTCAACACACTTACGCTATGAAGATGTCGACAATCTCTGGATCACCCGTGGTAGTGGCGATCCTGTCTTCGCCTTTGTCGGTCACACAGACGTGGTCCCTACGGGTCCCCTGGATCAATGGGATTCGGACCCTTTCACACCGGAAATAAGGGACGGCATGCTTTATGGGCGTGGCGCTGCCGATATGAAAAGTGGTATTGCTGCATTCGTCACCGCGGTCGAAAGATTCATCGCCAACAATCCGCAACATCAGGGAACCATTGCCCTGCTCATCACCAGTGATGAAGAAGGACCTTCTATCAATGGCACACGCATGGTTGTTGATTATCTCGAAAAAAATGATATCAAGATCAAATGGTGCCTGGTGGGCGAACCTTCCAGTGAAAAGAAAGTAGGTGATATGGTCAAGAATGGTCGTCGTGGTTCACTAGGAGGGAAATTGATCGTCCGTGGGATCCAGGGTCATGTTGCCTATCCTCACCTGGCAGAAAACCCGGTGCACAAATTAAATCCGGCCTTGAATGAACTATGTAGCAAGGTGTGGGATGAGGGTAATGAGTTTTATCCTCCGACTTCTTTTCAGGTATCAAATATTCATGCCGGAACTGGCGCAGACAATGTGATCCCGGGGGAAGTGGAAGTGGTGTTCAACTATCGCTTTTGTACAGAAATCACAGAACAAGAGTTAAGAGAACAGACCGAGGCAATCCTTGATAAACATGATCTTGATTATGAGTTAGTCTGGAAACTTTCTGGTTATCCATTCCTGACAGCGGAAGGCAGTCTGGTCGATGCCGTGAAACAAGCAGTTAGTGAAGTCGCTGGTTATGCAACTGAACTCTCCACTGGCGGTGGTACCTCGGATGGACGCTTCATCGCGCCAACAGGTGCTGAGGTCGTCGAACTTGGTCCAGTCAACGAAACCATACATAAATTAAATGAGTGCGTGAGTGTAGATGATCTGAATTTACTTTCAGAAATGTACGAAAACGTTCTCAACACTCTGCTCCGCTAACATTAATTTAAACTATAGTTAGAGAAATATGACCATCATTAAACAACAAGACCTTATCGATAGCGTTGCCGATGCATTGCAGTTTATATCTTTTTACCACCCGGTTGATTTTATCCAGGCAGTACACGAGGCCTACGAGAGGGAAGAATCAAAGGCCGCCAAAGATGCCATGGCGCAGATTTTAATCAATTCCCGCATGTGTGCAGAAGGTCATCGACCTATTTGCCAGGACACAGGAATCGTCACCGTATTTATCAAGGTTGGTATGGACGTGCAATGGGATGCAGACATGAGTGTGGCAGATATGATCAATGAAGGTGTACGACGTGCCTACAATAATCCTGATAATGTCCTGCGTGCATCCATCCTCTCTGATCCGGCCGGTGCCAGGAAAAACACGGGTGATAATACGCCTGCCGTAATCCACATGGAAATTGTCGAAGGCGACACGGTGGATATACGGGTCGCAGCCAAAGGTGGTGGTTCCGAAGCGAAATCAAAGTTTGTCATGCTTAATCCATCAGACGATATTGTAGATTGGGTAGTCAAGACGGTACCGACCATGGGTGCTGGCTGGTGCCCCCCCGGCATGCTGGGCATTGGCATTGGTGGTAC
>QNEM01000369.1 GCA_003645215.1 Gammaproteobacteria bacterium | reverse complement strand
TTGCTGTTCCTTTACACCGTATAATTGTCGCGAAGTGAAGCAAACAGTTCGGTCAGCTTCGCCGCCGTCTTATCAATTGAATAGGTCGTTTCAATGGCCTGCCGTCCACTTTGACCAAGTTGCTGCATCCTTTGCGGATCGGTCAGCAGTGAACGCAGCGCTTCGGCCAACCGCACCGGATTGTTCGGATGGTACAGGACGCCAGCCTGTGTTTTTTCGACCAGTTCGGGAAATACGCCCACATCCGGAACTACAAACGGCCGCAATGATGCACAGGCCTCCATCGCAAACAACCCGTAGGCCAGCGGCTTGCGGGCCGGCAGAACCATCACGGAGACACTCTGCAGAAATTGTTTTCGCGATCGGTCGCTGTAATCATCCACATGGTCCACCGCGTCGGACAGCCCCAGTGCGTTGATACGGTTCTGCATCTTTTTCAAAAACGCCGCATCGCCGGGGCCCTTGCCGCCGGTTATCCGCAGCATCGTATGTTTCAAGCGATCATCACGCCGAAGCAGATGCAGGGCATTGATGAGGATATCCAGCCCGTGATCATGACACATCTTTGACAGAAAGCCGATGGTCGGAGCCTGCGGCAGTTGGGGTGATGGTTCAAACCCGAGCGGATCAAGACCCATTGGGATGACCGGCATTGTTTCGGTTGCAATGTCCAGCCGCTTGCCCATGACTTGACGATAGTAATCACTCACGCAGATCAATGCGTCAAATGACGCGGCATGCTGACGAACCAGTTGCCAGCATTGTCGGGCATAGGGTTCGGGCAGTGTGTCCAGAAAGCCCTCTTCGTCCTGTAGCAGACAAACAACGGGAATGTTCAGTCGTTCTTTGAGCGAGGGGGCCAATCCGGCCAGCAGAACATTGGACACGATAATAACATCCGGCTTCGGATCCAGCGAGGCCAGCCAATCGGCCAACCGCTCCAGTTCCTTTAACTGTTTTCCATCACGGCCCTGCAACATCGACAAAGTCGTTTGCCCCAGGTCTTTGGCAGATGTCATACCGGCTAATTTGCCGAGGCCTTTGAGAAGAAGTGAATTGTCAAACCACCAATCTATCCAGCGCGGCGTCTTGCGGAAAATCCGCAGTTTTTGTTGAAGATAGACATTGAGACCTCCGTAAAAAATGGGGGCCTGGCTCGGAAACGGCTGCGGGCCCGGATTGATCGGCAAATACATCGGCACCATCATAATATCGTGACCGGCCTGTTGAAACACCCGTACCAGCGCCAAATCGCGAAGACAGTTTTCGCAATAGAAATTATCGCCGGAGCCAGGGGTCAGTTGTATAATCCGCATCGGTTCGTTCCTTATTCAAGGTTTTCACTGATAAGGATAATCAAAAAGTGCGCAGATTTCAACGATTGTCTGATGAAGAAAACGCGATTATCCTTCCGAAACTTCGGGCTTTGGATCAGATCGACCGAAGACCGCCAAAAAGAAGCTCTTGACTGCTGTTTTGGAGTCTTCGAGGATCATGTACAACGCCGGAACCAGAATCAGCGTAATGATGGTCGCGAACAGTACGCCGAACGCCAGCGACACCGCCATCGGGATCAGGAACCGTGCCTGCAAGCTCTTTTCAAGCATCATCGGCATCAGACCGCAAAAGGTTGTCAGCGTCGTCAGCAGGATCGGGCGAAAACGGCGTGTTACCGAATCGCGGATCACCTGTTTTAAGGCGACGCCCTCACTTCGCTCACGATTGATCAGGTCGATCATGATCAGCGAATCATTGACAACAATCCCGGTCAGCGCGACAATCCCGAAGACCGACAAAATGGATAACTGGAAACCCATCACAATATGCCCAACCAGCGCCCCCACCAGCCCAAACGGAATCGCCGACATGATAATCGCCGGTTGCATATAACTGCGGAACTGCACCGCCAGCAAGCCGAAAATCGCCATCATCGCAATAACCGCACTGGTCCCTAAGCTCTTAGCCACATCCTGCTGGTCTCGTTGTTCGCCTTCAAAATTATATGACAGGCCCGGATATTTTTCCTTAATGGTTGGAAGCACGCTTTTTTTCAGGTCGGCGACCACCTCGTTGCCGGTCGTCATCGACTGATCGACATCGGCGGTTACACTGACGACGCGGCGGCGGTCGGTACGATTGATGGCGGCATAGCCGCGACCCAGATGCACGGTCGCCACTTCCCTAAACGGAACCTCGGTGCCATCTTTGAGGCGAATCCGCATATTTTCGATATCCGCCAGTGAGGCGCGTTCGTCCTCCGGATAGCGAACCATCACACGAATGTCATCCCGGCCGCGCTGGACCCGCTGAACCTCGTCACCATAGAAACCCTGCCGCACTTGGCGGGCTAAGTCTTCCCATGTTAGCCCCAGCGTTCGGCCGCTATCTTTCAGCGACAGTTTTAACTCGAGTTTGCCCGCCTCGAAAGTATCCGAAATATCATACACGCCACTGTATTCGGCGAGAACCTGCTTCATCTCCTCAACCGCCGCCAACAGGACATCAAAATCACGGTGGCTCATCTCAACATAGATCGCAGTGCCGCCGTGGAACAAGGATGAGGTAAATGTCAAACTCGACACGCCGGGGACC
>QNEM01000368.1 GCA_003645215.1 Gammaproteobacteria bacterium | reverse complement strand
GCCACATAAACGACGTCATATTGTGCTGTCTACAAATGTCGCGGAAACATCACTGACGATTCCTGGTATTCGATTTGTCATAGATGCCGGCTATGCGCGTATCAGTCGTTATAGTCATAGGAGTAAGGTACAACGATTACCGGTAGAGAAAATATCGCGGGCTTCTGCCGAACAAAGAAAAGGGCGTTGTGGTCGTGTCGCAGACGGTATTTGCGTCAGGCTTTACTCGGAAACAGATTTTGAACAGCGACAGGAGTTTACTGATCCTGAAATCATGAGAACTAATCTGGCTTCGGTGATCTTGCAAATGAAGGCATTAAGGATGGGCGATATTGAACATTTTCCTTTCCTTGATAAACCAGATAAACGTTTTATCAAGGATGGACTTCGATTACTGACAGAAATAAATGCTATTAATACCGGGGGTCATTTAACAAAATCCGGGAAATGGATAGCCAGGTTACCGATTGATCCGCGGATGGGACGAATGCTGATTGCTGCGAATGATTGGCACTGTCTGAGTGAAATGTTGATCATTGTCAGTGCCCTGAGTATTCAGAGTCCAAAAGAACGACCTCAGGAAGCACAGGAAAAGGCCGATAAAACCCATGCGGAATTTGAAGATGAGCACTCTGATTTTCTCTGGTATGTGAATTTCTGGAATTTCTATCGTAAGCAGGCAAAAAAATTGTCCAAAAGCCAGTTGCGAAAAATGTGTGGTCAAAAATTTGTCTCTTATTTGCGCATGCTTGAATGGCAGGAGATACATCGACAATTATCCAGATTGACCGCAGATATGAATCTGTCCAGAAATTCACAAGCTGCGGAATACCAAAACATACATTGCGCATTGTTAAGTGGGTTGTTGAGTCATGTTGCGGTGAAGACAGACACTAATGAATATCTTGGCGCAAGAAATATCAAACTGCATATCTTTCCCGGATCGGGCCAATTCTCAAAAACACCCAAGTGGATGGTTGCTGCTGAACTGGCTGAAACTACACGTCTCTATGCCAGAGTTGTCGCAAAAATCGATTCGCAATGGCTGTTGAATGTCGGCAAACACCTTTTGCAACGAAATTACTCCGAACCATACTGGGATGCAAAAGCGCAACAGGTATCAGGTTACGAAAAAGTAATGCTCTTTGGTTTGACCGTGGTTGCCAGAAACAGGATAAATTTTGGGTCTGTCGACCCTGAGGAAGCGCGTCATATCTTTATACGTCATGCCCTGGTCTATGAAGAACTTAATTCAAAAGCTGAATTTTATAAAAATAATCATCAGGTGATTGAAGATATTAAACAACTGGAAAAGAAATCGAGAAGGATAGATATTCTTGATGATGAAGCGATTTATCAATTTTATGACCGTCGGGTTCCTGAAGGCATCTATGCAACAGCACAATTTGAGAAATGGCGTAAAGAAAAAGAGCAATCAGACCACGAATATCTTTATATGGATTCTGCCGAGATCATGCTGCATGAGGCAGATGCTGTCACAGAGCTCAGCTATCCGGATAATCTGGCGATAAATCACATTCAGTTGCCACTAAGCTATCAATTTGAACCGGGACATGAAAGTGATGGTGTTTCGATCGATATTCCATTGCATGTGCTGAATCAGATTGATGAACATCATCTACAACAACTGGTACCGGGAATGTTAAAAGAAAAGATCGAAGTCCTGCTACGTTCATTGCCAAAGCGTATCAGGCGTCAGTTAGTACCTATCCCCGAGACCGTTAAAGAATGCATACAACATATTGATACCGATGCATCATCGATTACGCGCAATCTCTCCGAGTATTTCTTTAGACGAAAGGGGATAGAGATAAAAGATGAAGACTGGAAGCAGACTGGATTACCTGAACATTTAAAGATGAATATCCGTGTGCTGGATCAGGATTCTAATGTGCTGAGCAGCGGTCGTTGTCTGCACCAGCTTAAATCAGATCTATCGACACATCTGGAAGATTCTCTCACGCAGCTACCGAATCTTCAGGATTCAGAAGATTCATTTACACAGTGGGATTTCGATGATTTGCCAGAAGTAGTGGAAACAGAAGTGAATGGATTAACCATCAAGGCTTATCCTGCCCTGGTAGATAATCATGATTCCGTGTTAATCCAACATTTCGATACGGCAAAGAAAGCCAGCCAATACATGCATTATGGCTTACTCAGACTTTATTCACTGGTATTGAGCAAAGACCTCAAATATTTGAAAAAGAACCTGCCGAAGCTCGATAAAATAAAACTGTATTACGCAGCATTAGGCCCGGTTGATGAAATGGTAGAAAGTATTCTTTACGCTGTGCTTGAACAATTATTTTTACCTGATGGCAAGATGGCACACACAAAGGCAGAATTTGATACATCCATTAAACAGGGCGTCCCAGAATTAATCAAGACAGGTAATGAATTATGTGACCTGGTAACAGATATTTTAAAAAGACATCACGAAATTATAATCACTATGAAAGGTAGTATGCAACCGTCGTCACTCAGGGCCTTTGCAGATATTAAAGAACAACTTTCAATGCTTATCTATGATGGCTTTACAGAAGAGACACCGCTGGTTTATTTGAAGTCT
>QNEM01000367.1 GCA_003645215.1 Gammaproteobacteria bacterium | reverse complement strand
TTTTCATGTTGATTAGTGCGGACTAAGCTCCGACCGCTGTAACCAGTCTGATTCGTTTATTATCCGGAACCTCGTTGTAGCCGAGCACTTTCAGGCTCGGTACCGAAAATCTCAGGAACCGGGCCAGCCAGGCGCGCAAACCCGGTGCAACCAGAAGAATTGCTGGTTCTCCTGCGAGCTCCAGTTGCTGGGTCGTTGTGGACAATTGTTCCTGAACCCTTTCAGCCAGTGTCGGCTCGATAACCGGGCCCGATCCAGGGCCACCACTCAAAGCATCTTGCAGGATATTCTCGAGTTTCGGCTCAAGAGTGATTACCGGCATTTCGTCTGTGTCCCCGCTGACCCTCTGCACGATTGACCGGCCCAGCGCGACACGGACGAAGCCAACCAAAGCATCCGGTTCCTGCGTATTGTGGCCGTGTTCGGCAAGCGTCTGGGCAATCGTACGCATATTGCTGATCGGAATCTGATCACGCAGCAATTCTTGCAAAACGCGAACTATGCAACTGAGCGGTAGTGTTTTCGGCACGAGCTCCTCGACGAGTTTCGGTGACTGTTTCTCGAGACGATCTACCAGTTCCTGCGCCTCCTGATGGCCGAACAGCTCATGCGCATTCTCCTGCAGTAATTTACTGATATGAGTTGCGATGACAGTTGGCACATCGACAACCGTATAACCACGTGCCTGTGCATCTTCACGTTGAACCGGCTCAATCCATGCAGCCTCAAGTCCGAATGCCGGATCGTGCGTCGCGATGCCGTCTATCGTGTCTTCGATATGGCCCGGATTGATCGCGAGCTCCTTGTCGATAAAAATCTCGCCGGTCGCAACTGGAGAGCCGGTCAGACTGACGCGATACCCATTGGCCGGAAGATTGAGATCGTCGCGGATACGCACCGGAGGAATCAAAAACCCGAGTTCCTCCGATAAACGCTTGCGTACACCTTTAATACGACGCATCAATTCTCCGTCCTGCTTCTTGTCAACGAGCGGTATCAGCCGATATCCAACGTCGAGCGCAATTGCATCCGTCTCGCCGACGTCATCCCAGCTTAGTTCCCGGACGGCTTCGACGTCTACAGGATCGGGTTCAACGTTCTCTGCTGTAAGTTCGGGTGCCTGCTCAGGTTGTCGGTCGCGATACCACGCAAACCCGCCACAAATAGCGGCCATGGTCAGGAAAGCGAAATTCGGCATACCCGGTACGATACCGAGCAGACCGAGTAATCCGGCAACTACACGAAGGACACGCCGATCACCGAGTAACTGGCTGATCATTTGCGAGCTCATATCCTCGGCGCGTGACATGCGCGTAACGATCAATGCGACCGCAGTTGCGAGCAACAGTGACGGGATCTGGGCAACCAGACCATCACCTATCGTCAGTAGTGCATAGGTTTTAGCGGCTTCCGCAGCGGCCATGTCATGCTGGCCAATGCCGATAATCATGCCGCCGATCAGGTTAATGAACAGGATCAGCAAACCCGCGACGGCATCGCCGCGCACGAACTTGCTCGCGCCATCCATCGCTCCGTAGAAGTCCGCCTCGGAACGAATTTCGCTGCGTCGTTCAATCGCTTCTTCCTGCGTTATCATACCGGCATTGAGATCGGCATCTATCGCCATCTGCTTGCCGGGTAATGCATCGAGAGTGAACCGGGCACTAACCTCGGAGACGCGGCCGGCGCCCTTCGTCACAACAACGAAATTGATGATGACAAGAATCGCAAAAATTACGATACCAACTGCAAGGTTACCGCCGACGACGAATTCACCGAATGCTTCGATAACCTTACCCGCAGCGTCAGTGCCGGTATGACCCTCTAGTAACACAACACGTGTCGATGCAACATTCAGTGCGAGACGTAGCAGTGTCGCAACAAGCAGCACGGTCGGGAACACAGCCAGATCAATTGGTCGCAGCACGTACAAGACGGCAAGAATAATCACAAGTGACAGGCAAATATTGAAGGTAAACAACGTGTCTAGAAGCATCGGCGGCAGTGGCAACACAACCATAGCCAGCATTGCCAGCAGCACGACCGGAACACCGGCGCCATTCGTGACGATCGTTTTTAGTATCGAAGCCGTATTTGTTAGTTGCTCGCTCATCAGGACCTCAAGTTAGTTTGTTCGGTGGTGGTTCTTTGAACCGGGTTTCGGCCGCTCAGTTAGCTCGGCATCGACCTTGACGTATGGACGATCCGGCCATTCACCCCGGCCCTCCATCGCACTCTGCAAGCTGAATACATAAGTCAGGACCTGAGCTACGGCCAGGTACAACTGCGCCGGTATCTCGGCACCGATATCGGTCGTCCAGAACAACGCGCGCGCCAATGGCGGCGCTTCGAAAAATGCGATGCGATTTTCTGCGGCAATCTCCCGAATACGCTGTGCCACTAAGTCCTGGCCCTTGGCCAGCATAATCGGAGCCCTCATATTGCCGTCTTCATACTTCAGCGCTACGGCGAAATGCGTCGGGTTCGTCACGATCACATCGGCGTCAGATACATCCTGCAACATACGGCGATTTGCGGCCTCCTGTTGCAGTGAGCGGATACGGCCACGGACCTCCGGGCGGCCCTCTGTTTCCTT
>QNEM01000366.1 GCA_003645215.1 Gammaproteobacteria bacterium | reverse complement strand
GTGCCTAGCCATACGATGAAGTCCTAACGCCAGTGTAACCGTGACTACAGCAGGCAATCCTTCAGGGATAGCTGCAACGGCCAGAGCAATTGCTGTCATCACCATTTGCATCCAGGGCTCACCACGGAGTAAACCGCCAATGAGCATGATGACCACCACAATGCCGGCAATGACTGCAAGTCGTTTACCCAAAGCATCAAGCTGAATCTGTAATGGTGTCGAAACCTCCTCCGCTTCTGCCAGCATGCCCGCGAGACACCCCATCTCAGTCTCCATACCAGTAGCGGTTACAACCATCTCAGCACGTCCACGAGTTACTGTCGTGTTCATATAGAGCATGTTGTCCCGCTCTGACAGAGGGATGTTTTCTCCGTCCAAAACCTCGTTCCACTTACCTACCGTGTGGGACTCACCAGTGAGGGAGGATTCATCTACTTCGAAACTGTGAGAGACAATCACCCGTCCATCAGCTGGAATCCGGTCACCAGCATCCAACAACACGATATCACCTGGAACCAGTTGCTCAGCGGAGATCATCTCTGTCTTTGCATCCCTGCGCACCTCAGCCTCGGGTGCAAGCATCTTTTTCAAAGCGGCCAGTGACTGTTCAGCCCGATATTCCTGATAGAATCCCAACAAGGCATTGATCACTACTACCACTAAAATCACCAGAGCATCCTTGATATTACCGATGACACCCGCCAATACAGCGGCAGCAATCAACACCAGGATCAGAAATCCCTTAAACTGGTCAAGTAACAGCAGCCATGGACTTTTGGGTGGTTTTTCCAGCAAGCGGTTGGGACCATGAGAGTCCAGGCGTTGCCTTGCTTCAGCCTTGCCCAGACCAGTAACCGGATCAGTATCCATTTCCTTTAATACCTGATCCGCCGCTAAACAATACCAATTATTTTTTATAACCATGACTGATGTATTCTCAAATTAAGGTATCTTTCAAAAGATATTATACTCATTGACTTCGCCCGGCAACAGTATTTCTATTTATAATATGTAGTTGTATACTGATGATGTAACAGTAATCAAATCAATCGGTAGTACATCATGAACATCAAGAATATAAGACAAATACTGGTCGCAAGTGATCTGTCAGATCGAGCGCTTTATGCTGTTCGTCGAGGAGCTTTACTAGCAGCACAGCATAAAGCACAGCTTTCGCTTCTTCATGTGCTGGACACTAAAATTCCTCACCAGTATTTGCCTGAACTAAATCAAAAAGGTAATAAATCGGTAGTCGACACACTCTCAAAAGAAGCCGAGAAGACTTTACGGGAGCAGGCAACCACACTTTCTGCCAAACACCACTTCAATTACAATATACATGTTGAGCAAGGCACAGAACTTGTTAAAATTATAAAACAAGCCAGCAAGGACAAGTCAGATTTGCTCGTACTGGGTGCCCATGGAAAACATTTTTTCCGGGACGTATTTCTTGGCACCACAGCAGAAAAAGTAGTCCACGAAAGTGATCGCCCCGTGTTGGTGGTCAGGAATCCACCAGAAGGTACCTATAAGCGTGTATTGATCCCAATTGACTTCTCTGAGATGTCTCGCCATACGTTGGCACTTGCCCTTTCTTTAACTCCGAATGCAGAGTTCATTGTCTTGCACGCTTATCATTATCCGACCGAGGAAACGGAGAATGAGGCGGCTATCTCCGTCTCCATGGAAGACAATATGGCTCATCTGGCACAACAGGCCAAGATTGATCTCGATCAGTTCCTGGCTGAATGTGATCTCGACACCCAGCATATTGAACATATTGTTAAGTTTGGTGGTTATCCACCTGCTGTTATCCGTATGATAGCAACTCAGTGTCAGCCTGATCTGGTATTAGTCGGGGCTCATAGTCATAAAAATCTGCGAGATCTTCTGCTGGGCAATACTGCCATGCATGCGCTACGTGAACTATCCTGCGATGTTCTGGTGGTAAGGCCCCCTCCCCTGCTTTAAACTTACCTGAATCTGAGCAGGATTAGATCAGTGCACAGCAAGCTAAGTGTTGGTCTTGCACTGGGCACTGGCTCAGGAGAGAAAATTACTATGGATAAAGGTAATGTTATTGAAGCAGATTCAGGCCTGGTTGGCCGAAGAACCATTGCCAAATATTTTTGAGGTACTGCTCTCTTCAATCAATATAATGGAAACTCAAATTACTCGTACCCGATTACATATTGAACCACCAGATTTACTCATTCAGCCCAAGTTGGGCCACATCCGATTTCTGGAATTTAACCGTGCAGAAGAAATTATTAATATCGGCTATGAAGAGGCCTGCAAACAACTTGAAAGTAAAGCTGATACCCTTTTAAAACGTTAAAAAATAATGTGATAACATTATCACATGCATTCGTATAGTCTTCCGGAGTCGTACAGTATGAGATTTAGTTTATTAATAAATTCAGGCTTATTGTTGATATCAGGATTAAGCCTCAATGCTTGTGATCATGTGTCAGATACAGAGCGGGTTGATACACAAAAAACAGCAAGACCGGTAAAACTCCTGACTGTACAGGCATCAGGTATCCGCACTATACGCTCCTATCCGGGCATACTGGATGCGTCCAAAAAAGCTGAAT
>QNEM01000365.1 GCA_003645215.1 Gammaproteobacteria bacterium | reverse complement strand
CCTATGTAAAGCCCTTCTATGAGAGACTCAGACCACATGGTGATGGCTGTTTTGTCTTCTTCTGTCATCAGTTATAACTCCCGTCAGTACTTATGGTTCCTAGTATAAAACAAAAACGTTATTAAAAATCAGAAAAGTCTTATTTACCTGTGTAATTGGATATCAGCAGGATTAAGTCTTAATTTAAATCAGCCGCAAACTTTCTCAGTATTTCTAGCGGTATAATCTTCAGGGCACGTTGATGTGTTTTTGTCAGGTGCACTCTTGGTGCCATGTCATCTTCATAGGCCTCTAGCCATCTTGCTGCACACAGGCACCAGGTATTTCCCGGATTTAATCCTTCAAAACCATAATCGGGCATAGGGGTGGAGAGGTCATTACCTTTGAAGCGTGAGTATTCCAGAAATTCCTTGGTTGCTTCAATACAGACGGTGTGTGATCCATAATCTTCATCACAGGTATTACATTTACTATCACGAAAAAAACCTGTAACCGGATCTTCGCCACATTCAACAAGTGGCTCACCAAATACATTGATTGATTCATCTAATTTCATAGTTATAAATGTTTACTATTCAGTTTCGACCCGGTTACGACCTTTTTTCTTCGCTTTGTACAGGGCGTTATCTGCGGATTTCATTATATCCTGAGTTGAATTATATTTAGCCTGATTTTCTGCAATACCTATGCTGACGGTAACATTTAGTTTTTGGGTGTTATCAGATTTTGTCTGTTTCTTATCAGATTTTTTCTTTGGTCGTTTCTTGTTGCGAATAATGAAAGGTTTGGAGGCAATCTTGTTTCTTAATGCATCCAGATACACGGTCGCAGTACTGGCATCTTTGCCTGCAAAGACAATGGTGAATTCTTCACCGCCATATCTATAGGCCTTACCGCCGCCTTCAACACTGAGCAAACGAGCAGCCAGCATTTTCAGGACTTCATCGCCGACGTCATGTCCGTAAGTGTCATTCAGTTTTTTGAAATGATCAACATCTACCATGGCAAGCGAATAAGTCTTTCCCAGTGATGCCAGCTGTTGTTTTAATGCCCGGCGTGATGGCATCTGGGTTAATTCATCTTTGTATGCCAGGTTATATGAGTTGATGATAATGGCGCTGAGCAAGATGAGGCCGGCAATCATGAAATAGATCGTTGCCAGCTGGGCGTTGTTGATGAATTGTAATGCGACAATCACAGCAACCAGTGCCAGTATCCAGGCACCACGGAGTTGCTTGGGGCGTAACAGCCAATGTGTCACTAACACCACGAGTGAAAGGCCAATCGCCATCTGTCCCGATTGTTTGATGCTTGTCAGATCCTGTAATGGATACCGGAGCAGATCCATTGAGATATAGTTGGAAATACCAGCATGATTGGTTTTGACCAACCAGAATACCGCCAGTATTTGCACTCCAACAAAAATCAGCCGCCTTAATCCATATTGATTAAGGATGCCGCGTTCTTGCAGATAATTAAATATCAGGAAATTTAGCGGGATCAATATACAAAGAAGATCAAAGATAAGTTCTCTTTGAAATCCTGGCAGGTTTTTGCCCCAGTAGTATTGACTTAAGACGCCAAACGAAACAGCAAGAATAATAAACAGGTTAAATTCACGACTGTTGTAGAACAACCAGCAGAGGGCAAGACCAATGCCGAAAATGACATAGGGCAGCATGTGTAGATTGGCATTCAACCATGCATATTTCGGGAATTCTATCCAGCCAATGGTGATTGATATTGCCGGTAGTAATAAGGCCAGCAACATCAAAGATGCTGTAAAAATACGTGTTTTATTATTCAATTTTGATATTGTATGAAACTATAATAAACATTAATTATATTATATAACTAATTGTTTATATAGTAATAATTATCGTTACTTAATGTTAGTAATCAGGTCTTAGGCAGCGAAGTCCTTGCGCTGTTCTTCTGTGGGGATAAGTACTGTATTTTGCGGCGGTTTACTGTCATCAAGTTCCGGGTAATCAAGCGAATAATGCAGGCCCCGGCTTTCCTTACGTAACAAGGCAGAACGAATAATTAATTCGGCAACGGTGACCAGGTTACGTAGTTCAATCAGGTCATTGGTGACGCGGAAATTACCGTAATACTCCATGATTTCTTTTTGTAGCAACCTTACGCGGCTTTGTGCCCTAAGCAGTCGTTTTGTTGTCCTGACGATACCCACATAATCCCACATGAAGCGACGGATCTCATCCCAATTATGCGAGACCACAACTTCTTCATCAGAGTCCGTGACCTGGCTTTCATCCCATTCGGGTATCTGCGCAGGCATTTCTGTCTCGTGCAGTCTTGTTTTTATGTCTCTGAAGGCGGAGTGCGCGAAAACAACGCATTCAAGCAGTGAATTACTGGCCATACGATTGGCACCATGCAGTCCTGAATTAGTGACCTCGCCGATCGCATATAAGCCTGAAATATCTGTTCTGCCATGTGCGTCAACGACGACACCGCCGCAGGTATAGTGCGCTGCCGGGACCACCGGAACAGGTTGTTCGGCCAAATCAAAACCAAAACACAGGCATTTTTGATAGATATTAGGGAAGTGGGAAATAATAAAATCTTTCGATTTATGGCTGATGTCCAGGT
>QNEM01000364.1 GCA_003645215.1 Gammaproteobacteria bacterium | reverse complement strand
TCTACAAGATCCTCGATTTTTTGCAGGTCACACAGGAACAATGCCTTTATGTGGGAGATTCTCTTGTGGACTGGCTTACAGCCAAGGCCGCGGGAGTGTCTTTTGTCGCCTATCAAAATGATGACCTGGAAACGCCGTGGAAAATAAACAATCTATTATCGATCGCCGAAATACTGGGGTTCCAGTAGGCTGTCCGAGAATAGCAATTTTTCCAAAATCGAGGCAACTGTAGGAAGGAAGGCGATCCCGCCTGTGGCGGGCTTAACCGCCCCGCTTAAATAGGTGAAGCATTTAACGGGATAAACAGGAATATGTTGAATATTGCGAGGATTAAAATTTGAGCCTGACCCCAGAGGAATAAGCCTTGTATTCCACCCCGATGGAATATAACTTCAAGAGCATTCCATTGGGCCCCGACAGCGGGATCTACGCTTTGCTTCGACAGGCAGGGCAGGCCAAAATAATGTGTAGCAAGGGGATTGGGTAATTTGAGACCCTATGAAACACCTGCTCTTTGGGACTGAGAAATTTTTCGTGTTGCGGATCATTCAGCCAATAAAATCGTGGGCTTGAGAAGAATAACCAATTCGGTGGTCTTATTTTTAATCCTTTCATAGGTAAAAAACTTCCCGAGAAAGGGTAGGTCTCCCATAATCGGAACCTTCTTCGTATCAGTACCATTGTTTTCCTGAATCAAACCGCCAATTACCAGTATTTCTTTATTCCTGACCTTGGCATAGGTGGCCATCTCTCTTACGGCCATCTCGGGCGCCTCAATCTCGCCACAATCACTCGTAAAAATTTGACGCAATTCAATAAGCCGGGTAATTGCAGGAAATACATACAGAACCACTTCATCATCATCAACGATATTGGCCTTGATACCTACGGACAGGCCCTCAGTAATTGAGCTGACCTGCGCTTCGATCTCCAGGCCTCCAAACTCAGTCGTAGACACATCACAGCCTTCAAGATAACTTGTGACTCGACCGGCGCTCAATACCGCCGCATGGCCGTTCAAAATATGGACCTTGGGATTGGCAACAATCCGGGCGTCTCCGTACTGTGAAAATGCGGAAACGACAACACTCCAGGGGACATCCTGTATGCTGATCGTATCCAGAAACGTGCTCCAACCTTCGCCACTTTCATAGAGAAGATTGGTAGCCGGGTCCCCAAGGCCAAGCGTCCCGCCTATTTCCTTTCCAGATAAATCCGCGCCGCTGAAGACATTTTCCCAATCAATCCCGGTGGCATGGTCTTCGGTTAAGGCAACCTCTATAATCTTGGCCTCTATAACCACCTGCTTATAGGCTTCTTTTTCTATTATAGCCAACTGCGCTTCAACTTCTTTTTGGACTCGTTTTGACGCAGTTACAGTGATTGTCCCTAAGGTCCTATCAATAAGGGGAGCAGGGCAGCCATCACAATTCACAATACTGGTAAGGACTCCCTCCAGATCATCCCAGAAGTTAAACTCTTCACTGTTGATACTCAGCTCCGCAGTGGCTTTCAATCCTGAGGTAGCGTCCCCGCTGCTCTTGGCGGAAGGCAGCATATTACCTCCGAGAGCCGTTTCAAGACTCTCACTAAAATTTGGCATGGATAGATTGTATGTCTTGCTTTCCTTATATCTGACCACTATGGTATCTTCTTTTATTTCGTAAAAATAATCCAGCTGCCGAAGCATATTATCCAGGGCGCTATAGAAATCGTCCGCAGCCTTGACATAGCAATCAACAGGTCTTACCTGGTCCACGTCATTTGCAAAGCTTACTGAAAACCCTTTATGTTCGGCTATGGCCTTGATCACATCACCCAAATCCACTTTGCCGTCTTGTGTAATAAATTCGGCGCCCATGGGAAGGTAGGGTCTCCCCTCTTTGATCTCCATGTCAACGGGCCTTATTAAATAATTGGTCCCGTCCTTCGGGGCTAAAGGCGCTTCCGACATAGTGTCTGTCTCACCCACGGTTGAGGAGGAGTCAGATCCCTGTGGGCCTTGGGGACTTATTGCCGTCTCGTTCCCAGCCAGTTGCTGATGAGAGCTACACCCCGCCAACATGACAAAAAACATGAAAGACCAGATAATGCCGATTGTATTCTTCATGCTAGTCCTCTCCCTGGTTGCAAAGGGTCCGGATCTTTCTCTGAACAACACGCTTGGTTTGTTTGTCCATTCTAAGCCCGGAGTTTGAAATTTCTTCATATTTGGTACACGCCTCACTCGCTTTTCCTTGTATTTCACAAAGACCGGCAATTGCCAGTCGCACATCCAGAGACGGTCCAAAATTCTGTTCGTGTCGCTGATACATGGTCATGGCCTTATCGAATTCCTTCTGTTTTTTCAAAAACAGGGCATAATTAAATAAGGCTTCCGGAATCTGAGGCCTGGCCTTGATAGCGATCTCAAACAACTGTCTGGCCTCTTCCTGTTTGCCCATTTTTGCTGCGGAAATCGCCGCGTAGAGAGCGGCCTCAGAATTTTTTGAGTTGAGTTGGAGGGCCTTTCCGGCAAAATAGTAACTTTTTGCATACTGACCCTGGAGAAAATGCAGCGAGGCTGTCTTCATGATTAAATCAAGGTTGTTTTTCCAAAGCAACTGTGCTTTTTCAT
>QNEM01000363.1 GCA_003645215.1 Gammaproteobacteria bacterium | reverse complement strand
CTGTTTTTCTGTCCCCAAGAGAGGGAACATAATCAATGGTGACTCTTGAGTGGGGATTGTATCCCAATATGTGGGGCAAAAGGCGGTCTTTACTCTTTATTTTAGTGGAACCGTTTTCCTTATTCTGCAGTACTTTTCCATCCATATTGCCAAGAATATTATACCCTTCCCAGCTTAGCACTTCAAGGTTTCTTGCGGCAAACATGGGGGCAAGGGCTGATTTAACTAGTGTTTCTCCTGTCTTGCCATCACTTCCCATTACAGGCACATTATGTTTAGTGGCAAGGTCAACAAGGCCCTGGGAAAAACCTGCATCTGACGGGGTAAAATTAATATATGCACATCCTGAAGTAATGGCAGCATAGGCATAAACAAGGCTTGGTCTGATATTATCCACCTGGTTTTCATCTATGAGCCGGCAGATTGATTCAATAGTGGATAATTGTCTTGTATCAGCCACAGGAGGCTCAGTTGAAGCAAGATTAATGACAATAATTTTTTCAACACTGTTTTCAAGCTTGAAATTTTCAATATCCTCTTTGATTTTATCAACAGCCTTTGATAGAGATTCAGTTTTAAAAACATGATTCTGGTCAGATATGTCACTGATAGCCTGTCCTGCATTAAGAAGAATACCGGGGAATGTCTGGGACTGGATAGTTTCAAGGCGTTTTGATATTTTTATTAAATCATCAATATTATCAAAGCCTATATCCTTAAGAGCCTGTCTGGAGTCATAACAGGGTCTTATATCCCATCCGCCAAAGATAAAATCAGACATATCCATGAACGGGATATTTTTAAAATTTGCCAATTCTGAAATCATGCCTGTTCCAGGAGATAAATTTTTTGCAAGCGCCATGGCACCTGCCATTGCAGTTGTTGATAAATGACCGCATAATCCCACAAACATCACACCAACTCTATTTTTCATACAACACTCCAAAAAAAATCTGTTACTATTAAAATAATCAGCAAGTTGTAATCATAATCAACAGAATGCAGGGGAAATCATTCTATTAGATTATCGACTGATTGCATTTTATTATATTTGCTGCTAATTGTAAATAATGCAATTAACATACCGACTTCTTGAAAATAGTTCGATTTTATGATCGATTTCCTCTCTATTTTTTGGGTGGAAAGTGTAAAGTTTTTAATGCCCATTTTACCATATCCTTATATTGATCAATTATTGGTGTGGGCAGACCACAGGGGGATGATGGCATAGCCTGGAAACCAAAATCTACGGCATCGTCAATCCATGAGGGAGGCGTATATTTGGTATAGTGTCCGGTTGCCAGAACATCGCGTACTGCCAGTAAAGGCGGAAGCCAGATATTTATTTGTGCGGTAGCCGTTTGTACTGCCTTAATTGAAGAGCAGGCAAAAATCAGCGCACTTGAGACGATTGTACTTTCACCTGTCGGGTCAGTACCGTTTAGCGGGCTGTTATTGACATAACGGTAAAGGTTGAAATCACCGCCTTCAAATCCTATGGGATCCTGGCTGATGAAGCGGCCAAGGCCGGGATCATAATAGCGGCCCCGATAGTAATACAGTCCGGTGTCATCACTATATTCACGGCCGGTGAACAGAAAACGGTCTCCCTGGCCCATGTCGGTCTGGGCATGAACCCTTCCAAAACTATCATAGTCCACATGATTGAGAAGCGTACCATAGGAGTCAACCAGATCCCGGACAGTGCCGAGCCTGTCAGTCAAGTACCAATCTGACCAGCCGGTAGATCTGGTGCGGGCAATAAGCGAGTCAAGTTTGTCACCAAACATATAGCGTGTCTCAAGGCTGGCGGCAGCATTGAAATCAGCCCAGACATTCTCACCGTCATAAACTATATAGACCACCTGGCCGTCAACTGATGTCTTAATACGACGATCCCGACCATCATAGGTGTAAGTAATTTTACTTAAAAGAAGGTCTCCGGCATTGCGCTTTTCGACAAGCGTGAGCCGGTTGCGGTGATCATAAGAAAAAGTGGTCACCATGCCTGTAGCAGTCTCTGTCTTGCTGATTATATTGCCTTCTGCATCATAACCATAATCATGACTGCTGTCACTAATGATTCGATTATTGGCGCCGACAACATAACCCGCACCAGCAGGATTGCCGTTTGCGTCATAGGTGAATGTTTCGTTATCAAATAAGGATCGAGTGGATCCGGTAAGCTGTCCTGAACCATCATAGGAGTAATCAAATGTCTGATCGGGATGATCTTCAGCACTCAGCAGCCCTGCATCATTGTAAGTGTAGCGATAATCAGCCACAGTGGAAACCCCACCATTAATGGCATCATGGGTCAGTTCGGTCAGGTGGCTGAGAGCATCATAGGTGAATGTGCTTGATCCAACCTGATTCAGACCGTTGATATCGGTAAAACGATTCACAAACCTATAATTACCCAGAGCATCATAGGCAAAATCAACCCGCATTGGATCAGCCATGCCAACACCCTGCCATGTTCGGCTGACCAGTCGCCTGCGGCTGTCATAGGTGGAATCGGCACGTACCCCCAAATTATCCTCGACTGAGATCCTGTTACCCATTGAATCATAGGTGTAGGTCAGAGCCACAGCAGGTACCCCGGGAGTACCGGAATTG
>QNEM01000362.1 GCA_003645215.1 Gammaproteobacteria bacterium | reverse complement strand
TATTGTGTGGGGCAATCCACGGCGGTACGGTTGGCAATCGAGTCTCGGCCAACGCGGTCAATGCCGAGGTCGTTTTCCTCAAGGGCGACGCTCTCCCAATTCCAACTCTGGTGCCCTTGAGGGAAATGCACCGAGCGGGAGGGCCGGAGGCGCCCCCGAAGCCCGGGTTTGAAGAACACCGTACGTCCTCGCCCTGCCCCGTCTTGCGCGGATTGGGATTTGAGGTCAGCCTTGGAGGATGGACGAAGACCGCCTTGGCGCGATCTGCTCTGAGCTGGCAGCGCGAGTTGCTGATGAGTTGAGGAAGGACCTGGGCAAGAAGTGGCGATGCCCCAGGGATCTGCGGACGCGGATTGTGGGGTACGCCGTGGCTTGCCGGGAAGACGGCGAGACCCTGGGTGCGATTTCGGCACGTCTGGGCCTTATCGAGTCGACACTTGCGCGCTGGTTGCGGAAAAGGAAGAAACGAACGCGAGTCGATTCCGGCCTTGAGCCAGGCTTCCGGTCGGTTGCGATCGTGCCATGCGACGAGGTCCAGCGATCGGCCGGCTCCCACCAGCTGCGGCTGATCACTGCAGACGGCCACATCGTCGAGGGTCTCGACCTTCAAAGCGCCGCCTATCTGCTGAAGGCTATCGGATGATCGGCGCCTCACCTTCCGTCAAGGTCTTCGCCTACACCGGGTCCGTCGACATGAGGAAGGGCTTCGATGGTCTATTCGGTTTGGTCAAAACCCACCTTGGCCGGGACCCGCTGTCTGGCGACCTGTTCGTTTTCGTGAGCCGGAATCGCAAAAGGGCGAAGGTGCTGCTGTGGGATGGTACGGGCCTGTGCCTCTACGCCAAGCGTCTCGAGCGGGGACAGTTTGCGAATCTGTGGTCAGGCCCTGACAAGGCTGAGATCGAGCTCACCACAGCCGAGCTGCAGCTGTTTTTGGAGGGCAGTTTACTCGTCGGGAAAGTGCCGATTAGTCCTCGGAAATTATGCCTTAACTGCTTGACAAATCACGGGTTTATTGAGAGAATGCAGCATGTCGAAGGTGGCCGAAATCCGCGATCCTAACACCCTGCAAGAGGTCGCCTCTCACCTTGAAAAAACCGTCATCCGACAGAGCAAAGAAATCGCAAAGCTGCGATTGCAGATCGCTCGTCTTCGTGGCCACGATGTGAGCCCTCAGATGGAGCTTCAGCTGCTCAAAGAGCAACTCGAGGCCATGAAGCGCGCGATGTTTGCCACCTCCTCCGAGCGTCGTCCGGAAAACAAGGATGACGATCACCAGAACGACAAAGGCGAAAAGAAACCCAAGACTGGACATGGCCCTCGGACCCAGCCTGACCTGCCGATCGAAAAGGTGGTGCACACACTCGCCGATGACGAGCGCACCTGCTCCTTCTGCGGAGCCGAGGTCAACGAAATGGGCGAGCAATTCGAGGAGTCCGAAGAAATCACTGTCATCTCCCTCGAGTACAAAGTCCTCCACCACCGGCGCCAGAAGTACCGCTGCAGTTGCAATGCCCAGGTCGTTACCGCGCCGGGGCCGGTCAAACTCACCCCAGGTGGCCGGTACTCCATAGACTTCGCTGCCCATGTGGCCGAAAACAAGTACCTCGACCACCTGCCGCTCGAGCGCCAGGTCCGCGCCATGCAACGAGCCGGCCTCATCATCGACAGCCAGACCCTGTGGGACCAGATCGAAAAGCTGGCTCAGCATCTGCAGCCGACCTACGAAGCGCTCTGCAAGGAGGCGCTAAAAGCTGGGGTGATCTACGCAGACGAGACGCGCTGGCAGATGATGACGAAGAACAACTCCTGCCGCTGGTGGACCTGGTGTGTGGCATCAGACGAGATCGCCACCTACCGGATCTTTTCGAACCGTTCGCAAAAGGCGGCGGAGAAGATGCTTGGGAAGTACGAATACACCGTGATGACAGATGGTTACGCGACGTACGATGCGTTGGTCAAAAACGGCAAGGCCAATCTCACGATCGCCCACTGCTGGGCCCATGTACGCAGAAAATTCATCGAAGCGGAGGACGCCTATCCCGAACTCAGCAAACCAGCGATCGCGATGATCAAGGACCTGTACAAGATCGAAAAAAAGCTCCCACGGATCACACCAGATTTGCCCGGGCATGAGCGTAAAAGGCTGCTCGAGTTGAGGCACAAGATCCGACAGCAGGAGTCCCGACCTAAGATCGACGAGATCCGAAACTGGGCGTTTGAAAACCTCCCAAAAGCTCTCCCTGAAAGCAAGATGGGTAAGGCGTTGGCCTACATGCTGAAGCTGTGGCGAGGCCTGACGGTCTTCCTCGACAACCCCCAGGTCCCGCTGGACAACAATGCCGCCGAGAGGGCTCTCCGAGGAGTGGTGGTCGGCAGGAAGAACCACTACGGATCGCGGTCGAAGCGGGGTACCGAGGTAGCCGCTCTCTTCTACACGATGATGGAAACCGCCAAGCTCAGCGGGATCGACGCCAGGGCCTACCTGCGGGAAGCGGCCACCCGCGCTATCAACCACCCCGGCACAATCACTCTCCCAGCCGACCTGACCTGATCTGCCTGGACTCAGATTCTCTGGTACCTCGATCTGTGCCTGGCGTCAATGTGGGGTAGGGCGAGGACGTAC
>QNEM01000361.1 GCA_003645215.1 Gammaproteobacteria bacterium | reverse complement strand
CGGGTACATGGCAAACCTGGCTGTGGCGACAACATTTGCCGGAAGAGGAGATGGTGTTTTTCTTGACCGGCTGGCGCATGCCTCTCTGATAGATGCGGCACGTTTGTCTGGCGGTAAGCTACACCGATATCAACACGCCGATCATGAGTCCCTGGCTCTTGGCCTTAAGAACTCAACTGCAAAAATGAAGTTAGTGGTTACTGACTCTGTGTTCAGTATGGATGGTGATAAGGCACCAGTAATAGAATTAGTTACGGTGTGTAAACAGAATGATGCCGTGCTTGCTGTAGATGACGCACATGGTTTTGCTGTGCTTGGAAAGAACGGTGGCGGCTTGTTGGAAGAGAAAAATATACCAGCAAAAGATGTGCCCATCCTCGTCGCAACATTCGGCAAAGCATTGGGAACCTCCGGGGCTTTTATTGCTGCAGATAAAATAATTATTGAAACACTGATACAGTTTGCCAGGACATATATTTATACAACAGCTCTTGCGCCTGCGATCACCGGGGCAACAATTGCATCTCTTGATGTGCTCGAAAATGAATCCTGGCGCAGAGAAACCCTGAACACATTAATAAAACATTTTCGTTCCGGCGCCAGTGATCTGGGCCTGAATATTTTATCGTCAGACACGGCCATTCAACCATTGATGATCGGTAACTCGGATAACGCAGTTCGCATCAGCAATAAATTATTTGACGAAGGCTTGCTTGTCTCGGCAATCAGGCCACCGACAGTGCCTGATGGAAGCGCACGTTTAAGAATTACATTAACGGCAGCACACACGAAAGAACAAGTTGATCATCTGTTGGAAGTGCTGGGCAAATTATTATGACACAAAATAAAATTAGTGAACTGGTGTTAATACATGGTTGGGGGTTTAATTATCGAATATGGAGAAAGTTTATTCCGCATATCGAAGATCGGTGGAGTGTGAAGTGTATCAACCTGCCCGGCTATGGCAGTCCTGAAAATAAAGATGGTCCAGATTTTGATCAGGAAAGTATCGATCAAATAGTCAACAGTATTAATTCAGACATTCCTGAAAATGCCATTATTCTCGGATGGTCTTTGGGTGGAACAGTTGCGATAAAACTTGCGCAAAGGAGAAGTGATATCAAGGCACTAGTGTTGCTTGCAAGTAGCCCATGTTTTATGAAGAAACAAGATTGGCAACATGGCATTGAGCCTGACGAGTTTAATCATCTGCTCAGTCAGCTTAGTAAAGATAAAATAAAAACGCTGCACACATTTGCCGGCTTGGTGGCTATGGGTGAAAAGCATCCCCGGCAAACAATAAACGAACTAAACGAATATATATTAAGCAATGTGCCAGAACAAAAAACACTAATGTCCGGACTGGAGATATTAAGAGATGAAGATCTGCGACAGAATCTGGTAAAGCTACATTGTCCAATCGGTATGATCTTTGGTGAAAATGATATCCTCATCAAGCGATCAACCGGGAGTGCAACACAAATAACTCGAAAAGATATTCACACGATTGTAATTCCTGAAACAGGCCATGCTCCATTTTTATCGCGTCCCCGGGAAACAGCAGACGCCTTAATAAAACTCACCACCAGGCTTTTCTAAACCAATGGCCATTAATAAAACAAAAGTCGCCACCAGCTTTAGTAGATCTGCGCAAGATTATGCAAAGCATGCTGTGTTGCAAAGAACGGTCTCCGAACGCCTGTTAGAAAGACTGGATCTTGTCAGCATATCGCCAAAGGTGATCGTTGATGCTGGCTCTGGGCCGGGGTGTGCCGCCAGGCAATTGGCGAAGAGGTATAAAGGGGCACAGGTTCTGCAGTTTGATTTGTCATTGAATATGCTGAGTCAATCCAGATCACAAGACCCCCGGTTTTTTTCAAAACAACAATATGTTTGTGGCGACATAGAAAATTTGCCTCTGATGACTAATTCTGCGGAACTGGTTTATTCAAGCCTGATGCTGCAATGGTGTAACGATCTCGATGCAGCATTCACCCAGATAAAAAGCACCCTGTCAAAACAAGGGCTGTTTCTGTTTGCAACCCTGGGCCCGGATACCTTGAGAGAATTACGCACCAGCTGGGCCGAGGTAGATGATGATGTGCATGTGAATACATTTATTGATATGCATGACATTGGTGATGCCCTGGTTCGTGCTGGTTTTGTAGAGCCAGTGATGGATGTGGAGCACATTACCCTGACTTATGAAGATTGTTTTTCACTGATGAAAGACCTGAAAACCCTGGGTGCCAATAATGCAGACATTGAAAGACACAAGGGCCTTACCGGAAAAAATAGCATGAAGCAGATGATGGCCACCTATGAAAAATTTCGTAGTGAAGGCCGATTGCCTGCAAGCTATGAGGTGGTTTACGGCCATGCCTGGACACCACTGCAAGAAACCACATCTGACAAGCTCGGCATTGAAGCATATTTCCCGGTCTCCTCGCTAAAGATTAGAGATTAGAAATGTCAGATTACTTTATCACCGGGACGGACACAGGCGTAGGCAAGACCTGGGCGACTTTGGCATTGATGAAGGCGTTGCAGGACAAGGGCAAGGTAGTTGTTGGCATGAAGCCGGTAGCAAGCGGTTGCCAGAACACCAGCGTAGGGTGGCGTAATAATGAT
>QNEM01000360.1 GCA_003645215.1 Gammaproteobacteria bacterium | reverse complement strand
GAATAAAGCCATCAAAAACATGAGTAAGGAACAGAGCCAGTTAATACGTGACCACTGGATCAGAGATAAATTTGCAGACAGGACGGATTACACACTGGTCTACCAGGTGATCATCGTTGCCATTGTTCTTCTGATTTTTTTCGCAATGTGGAACCGTCGTATGGCGCAGGAAATCAAGCTGCGAAGTGCCACAGAAAAAGAACTCAAGTCTGCTGAGGAAGTCTTGCGTATTTCCCATCAGCGTCTTTCTTTCCACCGGGAACATACACCGCTGGGCGTCATTGAGTGGAACACTGGCTTTGAGGTATTGGACTGGAATCAGGCTGCTGAGAATATCTTTGGTTATACAAAAGAAGAAATGCAACAACCGAAAGGCACTGAAAGGATACTGCCAAAAAGTGCAAGCGAAGCTGTTGACGATGTATGGAGCAGCTTGTTGGAAAACAAGGGAGGCACGCGAAGCCGTAACGAAAATATCACAAAAGATGGACGTACCATCCTATGTGAATGGTATAACACGCCACTGGTTGATCCGGACGGTAATGTTATCGGTGTAGCATCACTGGTTGATGATATTACAGAAAGAACTTTGTCTGAAAAAATGGTCTGGAAACAGGCTAACTTCGATTTGCTTACCGGGTTGCCCAATCGCAACATGTTTCATGATCGCCTGTCCCATGAGATGCTCAGAGCTGAGCGAGATAAATCGACTCTTGCGTTGTTGCTGATCGATCTCGATCAATTCAAAGAAGTAAATGACACACTGGGTCATGATGTTGGTGATGAACTTTTGAAACTGGCTGCACAACGGATCAGTAACTGTGTGCGTCATTCCGATACGGTCGCCAGGCTTGGCGGTGATGAGTTTACGGTTATCCTGTCTGAGGTTAATGACAATAGCAATATCGAGGACGTTACTCAGAAGATTCTGCATAAACTGGAAGAAGAGTATCACCTGGGTGATGAGATCATCCATATTTCAGGTAGTATAGGTATTACCCTCTATCCTGATGATGCCAACAACATCGAAACCTTGATCAAGAACGCTGACCAGGCAATGTATGCTGCCAAGAAAAAAGGACGTAACTGCTTCAGTTATTTTACTCAGTCTTTACAGGATGCGGCGCAGAAGAGGTTAAGACTCACTAATGACTTACGCAGTGCATTGAGTGAAAATCAGTTTGAAATTTATTTTCAGCCTATCATCGATTTAAAAACAGGTCAGGTTGCCAAGGCGGAGGCGTTACTCAGATGGCATCATCCAGCGCGTGGGGTGATCGGCCCGCTCGAGTTTATTCATCTGGCTGAAGAAACAGGGATGATCAATGATATCAGTGACTGGGTGTTTTCACGGTCAGTAAAAAGAGCTAATCAGTGGAGTAATCAGTTTAATAGTGACTTTCAGATAAGTGTCAATATGTCCCCCGCTCAATTCAGACTGGATACGCGTTCATTCATCCAGGAATGGCAGTCTTATATGCATGGGCTTGATATTTCCGGACGCAACATCGTGGTAGAGATTACCGAAGGCCTGTTGCTTGATGCTGAACCTGAGGTGATTGATAAATTACTCTGGTTACGAGATGCAGGAATTCAAGTTGCCATCGATGATTTTGGTACCGGCTATTCTTCTCTCTCTTATCTCAAAAAATTTGATATTGATTACCTCAAGATCGATAAAATGTTTGTCAATAATCTGGAAAGCAATGCTAATGATATCGCCTTATGTAATGCTATTATCGTGATGGCGCATACCCTGGGTTTGAAAGTTATTGCTGAAGGTGTGGAAACGGACGGCCAGAAGAAAATCCTAAAAGAAGCTGGTTGTGATTTTGCCCAGGGGTATCTATTTTCCAGACCTGTGTCTGCGGATGCATTTGAAAAAATTCTAGACTCTAAAACTCGATAAGGTAACGAATTCCACATGTTGTGTTTATTTGATGAAATATAATAAATTCGAAAATTTATTTGAACAAGCGTTATATTGTTTGTTAATCGATGACCCAGAGAGAAAAATAATAGAAGCGATGTCGCTGCAGAAGCGTTGGTTAGATGGGGAACTGGAATCAGGTTCAGTTGTAGACATAAAAAGTTTGCCTGTACCCGGTCGGCCTGCGCGGCCTGAGCTAGTCGATCCGAGAGATGTGCCCAGGCGTAATTTTTCCAGTTTGAAAGGGCGCTTGACCCTGGTGCATGCCATCGCACATATTGAATTCAACGCGATCAACCTGGCGCTGGACGCAGTGTATCGGTTTCAGGACATGCCCGAGCAATACTACACTGACTGGTGCCGTGTAGCGGCTGAAGAAGCGAAACATTTTACGATGTTATCGGATTACCTGGTCTCTCATGGCATGACCTATGGTGACCTGCCGGCCCATAACGGTTTATGGGAGATGGCGGTAAAGACTGACTTCGATGTACTGGTGAGAATGGCACTGGTGCCACGTGTGCTGGAAGCCAGGGGACTTGATGTAACCCCTGGTATGATAAAAAAACTGCAATCCACAGGTGATACACAGTTGATAGAAATTCTGCAGATAATCTTTGAAGAAGAGATCGGTCATGTCAAAATTGGTAGCTACTGGTATAAGTCACTCTGTGAAGACCGTCAGCTGGATGCAGAAGAAACATTCCTGCAGCTG
>QNEM01000359.1 GCA_003645215.1 Gammaproteobacteria bacterium | reverse complement strand
TAACAAAATAATTTTCATTCTGGTGGACGACATTGCTTATGCCGAGCCGGGATGGTAGCGCGGAGGAATTATTATGAAAAATATTAAGGGGTTAGGTATGAAAAGAAGTATAGATTCGGTCACGCCTTGTCTAATATATTCAACCAGTTAAAGCTGCTCTAAATGTAGTATTGAGTGGGTAAACCCATAAGTCTTTGATTGGAACACTTTGTTTTCCAGAAACACCCAGTTTACCACGCCCTTTGTTCTGACCAAGGTATGTCCAGTTTGCAGCCTTATAACAAGTTCCTACGAAGCGTGGTTTTTCTACAAAAGTTTCCAGTAAAACGGGACGATAGTTATATTGTGCCTGCCAGTCATCAGGAAGCCTTTTAGCTGTTTTGCTGAGTATCATCGAAGCCAGGTTTTTGGATTGAACCCAGGGTAAAATCTGGAACCGTGCGTTATTCACAATAAGATGAAGGTTTTTCTTGCGTTGCTCATGAGTCCGGCCAATAAACAAGTCCCGGGGTGCTGTTTGCCATGCGGCCGCTCCAAAGCCTAATAAGGCAGTGAGTTGATTTTGAGTATAGATGAAATAACGTAACTGAGCGCCGGGCAAAGGTTTATGCCCTAGATAATGGTAGCGTTCAATATATTCGTTCCACAGGCGCGAGTCTGATTTATGCTGTACAAGCTGTAAATGTATAGGCGCAAGTGTGCCGGCCGCTTGCTCAATGGCTAAGCCGGGATTGGTTTTATCACTCAGGTATACAGTGGGGTCAGGGCGTTTGCAACGAGGTGGCGGTAGCGTGATCAAGCCATCGTCCTGCATTCTTAGCATGGCAACCCGGGCGGATATCTCTTTTAATCCGCCATCGGCTCTTTGTACCATTGAAGTGTCTAGCAGGTCAGACGTGATAATTCAGCGCGGCTACGCACGGGATCTTCGGTGTCAGTCCGTGTATCTGTATCAGTTCTTCCGGGCTAAAATCTCGTCCGCAATAACGAACTCTCATGATGTATCGTTTATTCGGGATCGAGGAGGACGAGAGAACTCGTGGCGCTGGGCCTCATTCATTTCCCATGGAAGAAAGGGGGTGATATCTTCAGGTGGTAGCCCACTGTTTTCAGCACAAGCCGTAAGATACGCGGTTAACCAATAACGTGGATTGATATTCCATAGCACCAGCGTCTTGAAAATAGAAAAAAGTGTCGCCGCTAATAATGCACTCCATAGACTCCCCGAACCATAATAGTTTTTACGCCCGGTGACCGGACCGCGTATGCTATTCTCTGCGATATTGTTATCCAACGGAACCTGTGGATTCTCCACGAATAGCGTGAGCCCTTCCCAGTGGTTTAACAGGCTTTGACAGACTTTTCGTTGCTGTGTTCGGGCGCTTCTTGATAATCGCCGAGTATCTTCATCCTGTAAATTGTCATCTTTACTCGCTAGACGCGTTGCTTCAGGATGCATTTCATTCAGCATGTCCTGTACTGACTGGTGGTGTTGTGTAAAAATGTCGGACTGCTGTTTAATCGTTTTTTCAGGCTCCCAATGCTCAAGGCGTAGAGAATTGAGATGATACAGCACACCGATACGTTCCTTCCATGCCATTGCCCAGTGTTCAAGCTCTTTATATTTGCGGCCAGCATCAAGGAAGTCTCGACGGACATGCGCCCAGCAAAATGCAAGCAAAATAACATCAGACAAACGAGCGAGTTTTTTGTAAGAACTGTAACGATCGACAACAAGAATGACTTGTTTCTGCTGCAAACCAGCAAAGTGCTCCCCTGGAACAACGGCACTACGGCTCGGATCAAGGATAAAATAGACGACTGAATCGGAGCGGGTGACCCAAAGGTACCAGCGGGTACCCACTTTTCCCTCTATCTCAACAAATACTTCCCAGCGCGTTTCATCATTGTGGAAGAGCGCCTCGGTCATCTGCTTTTGATAGAGCCCGTCCATGATCGGCTCGAATAGGGGCAGAAGCTTTTGCAGACCACCAGTGACTGTCCCGGGAGAAACAGGAAGTGCTTGATCAGATAAATCTTCCAGATAACGGTGAGTAGGCTGTGAGTAATGAAACTTGCTTAATAATACTTCCACCCAGAAACTGACTTGATAGGGGCTGCGGGGGATCAATCGCTGCGGAGGTGGGGCCGTGATCACTGTGGGCATCTTTTCACAGTGACAGCCAGGGTGACGTACATAAGCAGGCCTGCGTACCCGACGCGTATAGGCCTGGACTTCTACTTCAATAAAATCATTGCATTCATCTAATGCGGGCATAGGTATATGAGGCAAACCACAACAAGAGCAGTTTTTATCCTCACTTTTCAGGTCAAGGGTTTGCAAAATAACAGGGAGATCCGGGCGAGGAGTGCGACCATGTCCCTTGCTACCCGGTTGCTGACCTCGCTTCTTCGTAGAACTTGTTGTGCTGGTTTTCTCTGATTTTGCCAGCCCCTTTTTTTCGCTCTTTTTGCCAAATAAGCGATTTTGGAGATCTTTGATTTTGGCATTCAGATACTGAACTTCATCTTCCGGTACCATATTCTTCTGCTTCACCTGCGCATGCTGTGCCTTCCAGTAATTTGCCTGATGGGTCAGGTTGATGTATTCTTCTTTGGTGACTGATACCCAGTCTTGTGAAAAAG
>QNEM01000358.1 GCA_003645215.1 Gammaproteobacteria bacterium | reverse complement strand
TGCAGAAGGAATGCAATCCGGGCAAAGTATATTCAGCCTGGCAAGCATGTATGAGCCAGGCTATTTTGATCCGGATAATATGGAAACTTATCAAACGAAAGGATTAACACTTTTCATGCAACTGCCAGCGCCAATGGATAATATCCAGGCATTTGATTTGCTGCAGGAAACAGCAATGCGACTGGCAGACCTGCTTCAGGGTGAAATCTGGAGTACACAGCATGAACCGATTGATGCAAAGGCATTACAGGCAATGCGTGATATTGTCATCGAGTATTCCTGAACCAGATAATTTCCATGAGTTCTCAAGAAAAAATTAATCGCGTAAATGAATTGCGCGAATTAATTAATCAAAATAATTATCACTATTATGTGCAGGATGAGCCTGTCATTCCCGATGCCGAATATGATCGCCTGATGCAGGAATTGATCGCGATTGAGGATGAATTTCCAGAGTTAATAACAGACTCATCTCCCACACAGCGCGTTGGTGCAGTGCCACTGGATAGTTTTCCGGAAATCAAACATGAAGTCCCCATGCTGTCATTGGGCAATGCCTTTGATGAAGATGAAATGACAGCTTTTGACAAGCGCATTCGCGAAAAACTGGAAATGGACAGCGTTGAATATGTTGCCGAGACAAAACTTGATGGTCTGGCAATCAGTATCTTGTACGAGGATGGTCAGTTCATCCGTGCGGCAACACGTGGTGATGGAACGACAGGTGAAGATGTCACCTTGAATGTAAAAACCATCAAATCTATTCCCTTAAATTTAATTGATGTGGGTTTACTCGATGAAAAATACCCGGAAAGGGTAGAAATTCGTGGTGAAGTTTTTATGACGCACGACGGATTTAACAAGCTTAATGACAAACAAAAAGAAAAGGACGAGAAATTGTTTGTAAATCCCCGCAATGCTGCAGCCGGAAGCCTGAGGCAACTGGATTCTCGTATTACTGCAGAACGTCATTTAAGTTTTTTTGCATACGGCGTGGGGATTGTTGAAGGTGGCACGATACCAGAAACACATGCGGGATTATTATCACGGTTAAAAACATGGGGTGTGCCGGTTTCACCTGAGACCATGGTTATGAGAAAGCTTGCAGCATGTTTTGAGTTTTATAAAAATATCGCCAGCAGGCGTGCATCACTCGGTTACGATATTGATGGCGTGGTGTTCAAGGTTAATCGTCTTGATCAACAAGATATTATGGGATATGTCTCTCGCGCACCCAGATGGGCTGTTGCCTATAAATTTGCACCAGAAGAAGAATTGACTGAGATCCTGGATATAGAAGTTCAGGTAGGACGTACAGGTGCGTTGACGCCAGTCGCCAGGCTAAAACCTGTGTTCGTCGGCGGTGTTACGGTAACCAATGCAACCCTGCACAATGAAGATGAACTAAAACGTAAGGATGTCAGGATAGGGGACACAGTGATTGTAAGACGTGCCGGTGATGTCATTCCTGAAGTTTTAAAAGTAGTCATGGAAAGACGTCCAGCAAAAACCGTTGAATTCAAAATGCCATCAAGCTGTCCGATTTGTAGCTCAGATGTTGAAAGAGAAGAAGGTGAAGCAGTTATTCGTTGTAGTGGTGGACTTTATTGTTCTGCGCAACAGATACAGGCGATTATTCATTTTGCGTCAAGACGTGCCATGAATATAGATGGCCTCGGTGACAAATTAATTGAACAGTTGGTTGAAAAGAAATTAATCAACAATGTTTCTGATTTATACAAGCTCACTCAGGAACAACTATCCGAACTGGAACGTATGGCAGAAAAATCCGCAATGAATATTATCGCAGCATTAAATAACAACAAGGAAACCTCCCTGGACCGATTTCTTTATGCCCTGGGCATACGCGAAGTTGGTGATGCTACCGCCAGATCGCTGGCCAATCATTTTGGAAATTTAGTCGCAATTCAGTCGGCCACACTAGAGAGCCTGGAAGAAGTTGCTGATGTCGGCCCCATCGTGGCAAAACATATTGTCACCTTCTTCTCTCAAAATCATAACCAGGAAGTAATAAATGCATTATTAACGGCTGGAGTGCATTGGCCCGATGTTGAAATAAAAACGGAACAACCATTACAGGGAAAAACATTCGTGATCACGGGTACCCTGGACAGTATGAAACGCGAAGAAGCCAAACAACATCTGCTTGAGCTTGGTGCAAAGGTCAGTGGCAGTGTTTCAAAGAAGACAGATTATGTCATTGCCGGGAGTGATCCCGGCAGCAAAGCCGAAAAAGCCCACAAACTGGAAGTTGAAATACTGGATGAGGCTGGGTTTTTATCTTTGTTAGGTAATCAATAGAATATTTGATGAGGCAGGCAAGGAGTGGCTGAGGATATTTGTATAATTATTATTTCCCAAACATCTTGGAAAAGAAGCCTTTCTTTTTTGTCTTCGCTTTTGCCTTGGCTTTGCTCGCGGTAGAAGGTGTGCCACCCAGTCCCATCAGTGCCCTCAGTCTGCGAGCCTCGGTTGGGCCCACGTTGGAGTTCACTTTATTAATCAAGTAGTTATTTTCGTAACCTTTTTCTCTTAATTCTTTTATCAAGCCTTTTAGGGCATTATCGTTGCCAGACTTGGCTATGCCTATGTAAAGCCCTTCTATGAGAGACTCAGACCACATGGTGATGGCTGTT
>QNEM01000357.1 GCA_003645215.1 Gammaproteobacteria bacterium | reverse complement strand
TCACGATTCGCAGTGAAATTCAGATTAACCACAGTTTTGCCCTGAAGGATGGCTGCCATATTGGCAATACTGCCTGCAATGCTGGTGGGTAATAAGAACCCTATGTTTTGTTCTGGAGAATATTTTCTGATCAAGCGAGAAAAACAGATAACACTGGTGAGAAATTTACTGCCTGTCAATGTCCCCGAGATCGGATCAGCGATCATGAATTCTCCACTGTTACGTTTCGCTGTATCAATGAAGGCAGGTCCAATCGTAGGAAGTTGTTCAGTATAGTGTTCCCAGGAATCAATGGACAATTCGAATATATGTCGCTTCAACTCATGTGCTGATGTGTCTATAGGTAACTGCTCACCAAATGCGACAATGATGTCGTGTTTGATTCCAGTATTGCGAAGGTCTTTGAGTTTTTCACTGGAGCGTGAAAACCAGCTTCCCCACAAACCACGCAAATAGAAAGGCAGAATTATGGCATTGGCATCCTCTGCTGCTTTTTCATAGCCATGCTGAAATTTTGACAGTTGTCCTGTCCTGCTTATTGTCCCTTCCGGAAACAGGCAAACTACATCACCTTTATTCAGACTGTCGTGAACCTCCTGAAGTGCAGATCGAGATGCCCCGCTAGAGATTGGGATGACATTGAATATATTCAGAAACCACCTTAAATACCAACGTTCGTAGATATTGCGGATCATGACGAAGCGGATTGGACGTGGTGAGGCCATCTGCACAATGGCCCAGTCTATCCAGCTGATATGGTTTCCCAACATCAACACGCCACCTGTTTCAGGCATATTTTTCAAACCTAAAACCTGTAGCCGATATTTATTGCCGATAATGTAGCTAATGATCAAACGGATCATCGATTGCGGTAATCTATAAACTGTATAGATCGTTCCGCCAACGGCCACTACAAAAAGTATGCTAAATAAACCGAGGCTACCTATACCATAAAACGCAAATAACACTGTAAGGCCAAGAAAACATAGCATGACCGCATTCTGGATCAGGTTATTAGCAGCGAGGATGCGGCCTAATTCATCTTCTTCAGCATGAAATTGCATCATTGCATTTAAAGGAATCAGCAAAAAACCACCGAAGATGCCCCATGCAAGAAAATTGATTGCCTGCAAATACTCATTATCAAGGCCTGGCAAGATTAATAAACATAATGCAATACCAGCAGAACCTATAGGGATCATGCCCGTTTCAATATGTGATCTTGAAATACGGGCGGCCATAATTGAACCCAGCATTATGCCAATGCCCGCGCATGCCATGGTTCCCTGAATGATAACTACATTGCTTATGCCCATGGCTTCCTTGGCGTAAGCAGGAAATGTTGCCAACATCACCTGGGATATACCCCAGAATATTGATAAGCCAACGATCGATAAAAAGATAATCTCTCGATCAAACACGGCACTCATATTGATTTTATAATAACGACCTTTGAGATAAGCACTAAGGTCAAATGTCATTGATTCATCAACCGCTTGTGTCTGGGGAATGGCATATGCGAAGCATAATTCCACTAGACTAAATAAAACCAGGCCCCAACCAACAGGAGCAATGTTCTGTAATATGGATGAGGCACCATCAATAGTCGTGTTTGATAGAAACCGTTCGAACATAATCGAAAACAGAAAGATGCCGGCAAGGATAGCGATAGTTGTGGTTGCCTGGACCATGCCATTGGCACCAGCCAGATTTTCCTTACCTACTAACTCTTTGATATAGCCATATTTGGCTGGGGAATAAAATGCACTTTGTAATGCCAGTATGAAAGTCAGGGCAAATGCGGGCCAGAACCAGCCCAAATAATAAAACAGGGTAATAAAAAGTGTGACGACAACAGCTACCCAGGCACTGAAACGTATTACTTTATTTTTTGGAAATTTATCAGAACAAAAACCGGATGGTGTCATGACCAATACGAAAGGCAACAGGATCAGGGCATTTACAATGGCCGTTAAAATAATTTGTTCCTGGCCATCATAAATCTTGAAGATAGTATTCTGGATAATGATCTTATGGCCCAAATCAACAAAGGCGTTAAGAAACACCACTGTTATATATGGTAAAAACCCCCTGATTTTAAGTAAATATGCCATGCGACATGCTTCCTTGTGTTAGTAATTCATGGTGATTTTTATTACTTCATGTTTGAAATTGTTGACGGGCTTTTTGTAAATCTTCTTCTGTATCAATACCAATCCCAGCAGGAGCACAGGCCTCTTCTATATAGATTTTTTCACCAGTATAAAGCGCCCTGAGTTGTTCCAGTGATTCGCTGCGTTCAAGATCACAGGCTGGAGTCGCAGTAAATTTCTTCAAATACCCCACCCGATAGGCATAAAGACCAAGATGCTTGTAATAGTTTCCTTGTTGAGCCTGGTCATCTTCCTGGCCTTCTTTCTGGCTTTCCCTTAAATGAGGAATAGTTGCCCTGCTGAAATACAGCGCAGTATTATTTTGATCAAATACAACCTTGACGATATTGGGATCATTTATATCAATATCGTTATCGATGCGTTCGCAGAGTGTAGCGATACTATAATCAGGATGGTTATGTAATCCATTTGCAAGCTGATGTATCAGGCTGGCAGGTACGCCTATTTCATCACCTTGCAGGTTAACAATGATTTCCTCATCACTTAAT
>QNEM01000356.1 GCA_003645215.1 Gammaproteobacteria bacterium | reverse complement strand
TGCACCAATCTTGATTGAATTCACATCGCCTCTAACTACGGTCATCGGCCATATTGATGAATCCTCACCTATGGTTACATCGCCAATCACGATGGCAGTTTCATCTACAAATGCGGAATCAGCGATATCTGGCGTTTTGCCCTGCAAGCTTCTTATTGTCATCTTTTGAAATCTCTTTGTTTATGAATTTATAAAAATGATAAATCATCAGTCCTTTACTGTCATTGAATGAACATCGTTATTGAACAAATCCCTCAGCAGCGAGTCACTGTTCATAATCAACAGTATATTCAAAGATCTCACAGAGAAAGGCCCCATGAAAAAAATTGTCATTGTCAGTTTCCTGATTATCGTTACATCTACGGTCATTTTACAAAATACTACCCTTGCTGCGGAAGGTATTTTTAAAACACCTGTTCAGGCACCAGAGTTCACGCACAGGAATGATCAGGACTGGATCAATTCATCACCATTAAATATTGCAGATCTGGAAGGCAAGGTTGTACTGGTCGATTTCTGGACCTTTGGTTGCTGGAATTGTTATCGATCATTTCCCTGGATGAACGCCATGGAAAATAGACTGGATATGGAGAATTTTCAGGTTATCGGTGTACATACCCCTGAATTTGAAAACGAAAGAGTCAGAAAAAACATAGAGGCCAAGGTAAAAGAATTCAAACTCCATCATCCCATCATGATTGATAATGATTCATCCTATTGGCGTGCCATGAATAACCGTTACTGGCCTGCATATTATATTCTCGATAAACAAGGCAAGGTACGTGCAGCTTTCTTTGGAGAAACTCATGAAGGCGACAGACGTGCCAAACAAATTGAGGATACTATCAATGCATTACTTTCCGAATCAGCATAAAAAAAGCCGCTATTAAAAGCGGCTTTTTGCCTAGGCTGTTATATAGTTTTTCTAATGTGGTTTTTTCATTGTGCTACCAGGGCTCTCACAACTTTAATCACGATCCCTTTTGAACGACCTGTTGCATTGGCCTGTACCTGTTCGATATTGACAGGCTTGCCGACGATGATCGCGGCGACCATGCCAAGAGGATAATGCGGATTACATTTATAGATATAAACACCTTCCTCGGTTAGTGTCACAGCACCATTCTGCCCAAGTTTAAATACCCAGGGTTCCGCACCTTCAGGGATCAAACCTTCCATGGAAACAGAATCATGAATGGTCATATTTTCCCATTGCACCGTATCCCCCGGATTGATAAAAAGGATGTTGGGGCTAAAACTGGTTGCTCGACCAAAAACCGTATGTGTTTTTGCAGCAGCTGACCCGGCAGCAATTGTCTCTTCGGCTACTTCTGCTGATGCTGAATCATCACTTGCGGTGGCAACTTCTTCTGGCCAGTTTTTATAAATCTCTTGCTCATGAACAACACCATTATCTTCGACAACCATTGAAGGGACATCAGGATCGTATGCTGCTAGCCCTTCAGAAACTATCGGTTTTGGAGTATCTGGTTTTGGAGTATCTGAGGCTCCGCTATCACTTCCACCACCACAGGCAAGCAATCCTGAACCAAGTAAACCAAGCACAAAAACCAGTAGTAACTTTTTAAACAACATTGCTAGCTTTCTCCAAAACAGAGGTTACCTGAAAATTTAAATGTGAATGGCCAAAACCAAACAAACCGTGCCACATAACCACTAATATATATGACACGGCTTAATTACATTACAACAGCTTATTCAGGCCAGTTGCTATATATCTCTTCCTCACTAATCACACCATTGTCTTCAACAACCATTGAAGGGACATCAGGGTCGTATGCTTCCAATCCACCATTGGAAGAACTACTGGAAGCACTACTGGAAACACTGCTGGAAATACCTTCGCTCGGCGCCATAGCTTTAGGCTCCTCTGCAGGTCCAGTGTCACTATCACCACAGGCGGCCAAACCGAATCCAGACAAGGTAAGTATTAAAATTAATTGTAGTTTCTTAAACATCATTACTATTTTCTCCATGATAAAAATAAGTTGAGGCGAATATATACGATTTGTACCATACATGTCTGTGATTTATATCATAAATCACGTGATATTTTCCCTCGCTCATCCAGACCTCTTCCTATTCGAGTCATGTACAATACAAGCATATTTGAAAGCATCTGTATTTTAATCATCCGCTATGACTGTAATAGACATCAAAAAAACCAGTGATTTTTGTAATCTCCGATGGGATGAGTCAGTCATCCATGAATTGGTCGAATACATCAAGATTCCGAATAAATCACCTATGTTTGACCCGGATTGGCAAGCTCATGGCTATATGGATCAGGTCGTTGATCAATTCACCACCTGGATAGAAAGCCAGGCCATCCCGGATTTAAACCTGGAAGTCATTCGTCTGCCAGAGAGAACACCCCTGATATTTATGGAGATCCCGGGCCAAGGCTCATCAGGAAAGGCTGAAAATACTGTCTTGCTCTATGGTCATCTTGATAAACAACCGGAGATGACCGGCTGGAAGGATGGCCTTGGACCATGGCAACCGGTTTTAGATGGCGACAAACTCTATGGTCGTGGCGGGGCTGATGACGGTTATGCCACTTTTTCATCATTGCTGGCAATTGCAGCACTGAAAGAACAAGGCATCCCTCATGGACGCTGCATTATTATTATCGAGGCCTG
>QNEM01000355.1 GCA_003645215.1 Gammaproteobacteria bacterium | reverse complement strand
GGTTTGGCAGAAAGCGACTGGTTCTGACATATATGATGGCTATGGCCAAACAGAAACAGTCAATATTGTTGCCAATTATCCAGCCATTGCAGTCAAGCCAGGGTCGATGGGTAAACCGGTTCCAGGTGTCGATGTACAGATTGTCGATGAAGATGGAAGCCTGACCGCAATCGATACAATTGGTCATATCGCCATACGCATTACCGATCCCTTGCAACCGGGCATGTTTTCCGGTTATTGGGAAGATCAGGAGGCAACCGAAAGGTCTTTCAAACATGGCTGGTATTACACCGGTGATACCGCAACGGTCGATGCCGATGGTTATTTCTGGTTTGTTGGTCGCTCTGATGATGTCATTACTTCTTCTGGCTATCGTATCAGCCCGTTTGAGGTGGAGAGTGCGCTGCTTGAGCATCCAGCAGTACAGGAATCGGCGGTCGTGGGTAAGCCGGATGAAATGCGTGGAGAAATCGTCAAGGCATTCGTTGTGCTTGCCCAGGGATTTGATCCTGGCGAGGCTTTGACCAGAGAACTTCAGGATTTCATGAAAAAGTTAACCGCACCATACAAATACCCACGTGAGATTGAGTATCGTGAGACATTACCAAAGACGGTTTCCGGCAAGATTCGCAGGGTTGAACTCAGGGCTGAGGAAGACAGCTAAGTGGCAGCTATTGCTTCACCGTGCATCGATAATTGTACTTTAAATGAAGACGATATTTGTCTCGGTTGTGGCAGATTGATTGATGAAATAACGGCCTGGCACGATGCCAGTGATGAGCAAAAAAATAATATTATTGATACAGGCAAAAAACGTCTTGAAGTAATCCAGGACAATTGGCACAGGGTGCAGGAGAATTAAATGGCAACAGCAGCAAACATAATAGACAAAGATATAAAAGCTGAAAAATATAAAGCGAAAAATCACGTCCGTTTTGTCACAGCCACCAGTCTGTTTGACGGGCACGATGCAGCAATCAATATTATGCGGCGTATTTTGCAATCCACGGGTGTTGAGGTAATTCATCTTGGACATAATCGTTCTGTTGAAGAAATTGTTAATGCGGCTATTCAGGAAGATGTGCAGGGAATTGCCATTAGTTCTTATCAGGGTGGCCATATTGAATATTTCAAGTACATGATCGATCTGCTCAAAGATCGTGGTGCGTCTCATATTAAAGTATTCGGCGGTGGCGGTGGTGTGATAGTGGCCGAAGAAATTGCCGAACTTGAAGAATATGGCGTGACTCGTATTTACTCTCCCGAAGATGGTCAGCGAATGCAGTTACAGGGCATTATCGACGATATGGTCGAAAGGACTGATTTTGATCTTTCCAGGAAGGATGTCCCAAAAATAAACAATGATCTGCAAGCAGAATCTTACAAAGGACTTTCACGTCTGATTACAGCACTGGATGAAGACACGATTGCTGATAATCAGCTTGAGGATCTTTCCAGGGAAGCCGGGAAATATGCCAAAACACCCGTGTTAGGTATTACCGGAACAGGAGGTGCGGGCAAGTCATCATTAACAGACGAACTGATTCGTCGTTTGAATCTTGATCTTGACGATCTCAAGATTGCAATCATTGCTATCGATCCAACCAAGCGCAAGACAGGCGGTGCACTTCTGGGTGATCGTATCCGCATGAATTCACTGAATGTTCCCAACGTCTATTTTCGTTCGATTGCAACGCGTGAAACATCAGGTGAAGTACCGACTGCACTTACGCATATTATTAACCTGTGCAAGGTTTCTGAATTTGATTTGATAATCGTGGAAACACCGGGCATCGGTCAGGGTGATGCTGGTATCGTATCTTACGTTGATGTTTCGATGTACATAATGACACCTGAATTTGGTGCCGCAAGCCAGCTTGAAAAAATTGATATGCTCGATTTTGCAGATCTGGTTGTCATCAATAAATTCGATCGCAAAGGTGGTCAGGATGCGTTGCGCGATGTTCGTAAACAATACCAGCGTAACCGTGAATTATTTACAACTGCTCCGGAGTCATTACCTGTTTATAGAACCATAGCTTCCAAGTTCAATGATGATGGTGTAACCGCCCTGTACCAGGGAATGCTCACTATTTTCAAGGATAAAGGGTTGAATAGTTGGGAAGGTTCGTTCTTTTCACCAATCGAAACAAAACATTCAAGCAGCAGAGCATTCATTGTTGCACCCGAACGCCAACGTTATCTGGCTGAAATCTCAGAAACTGTTCGCGACTACCACAAAACTTCGGCTGAACAAGTTAACATCGCGCGACAAAGGCAACAGTTAATAGAATCAAAAAAGATGCTCGAGGCATCGGGTCAAAAGAACGATGACCTGGATACGCTGATCGAGAAGCGAGAGGAAAAACTTGATCCTCGATGCCGAAAATTACTTGAGATATGGCCGCAACTGAAAAAGAATTATGCTGCTGATGAATATGTAGACAACATCCGCGGCAAAGAACTGCGCTTGAAAATATCGAATTCCTCACTTTCCGGCACCCGGATTCCAAAGGTATCACTACCGGCTTATCAAGATGAAGGAGAAATTTTACGCTTTTTGCTCGAAGAAAATGTACCAGGAAAGTTTCCATACACTGCCGGAGTGTTTGCCTTTAAACGTGAAGGTGAAGACCCGGCTCGTATGTTTGCCGGGGAAGGTGATTCTTT
>QNEM01000354.1 GCA_003645215.1 Gammaproteobacteria bacterium | reverse complement strand
TGATTTTGATACAAGCTATACTACAGGCAAAGTCAAAGATGGGTACGAACTGACGCTTACCTATACATTGACCGGGGCGGAATGGGCGACAGAGCCGGGTGCTACTAATTTGAAAAGTTCTAATACTACCGATACTCTGATAGGTATATCAGAAACTAGCGCCACTTATGCTCTTATGGTGGGAGGTCTGGGTATTAATAATGAAGTAGAGATAATGCTTAACTTCAATGATTTCCAAGTTCAAATCAAACAGGCAGAATTCCAAGATGTTGGTCAAACCGTTAACTTGAATATCGGTATAACAGGTAATATTTCCGAATCAGATGACCTAATCTTGCTCAGCACTGCTGTTGGCGCAACGGTTTCGTTTAAGTCTGGTGGTGATGAAAAAATTGATGTCGCTGAAAGTGGCACGAAGTTTACGATTAAGACAGATCCGACTGGCAAAAGTGCTAGTATCGGGGAATTGAATATTACCGATGCAAGTGCAAAGGGTACAGACCTGACTACTGATTGGTCTTTTACTGGTACTAGTGGGAAAAAAGGTACATTAACTATCAGTAGTGGTTCTTTTGCGGCGTCTCTGGATCATGATGAGGATGATGCTAATAAGGTGCTGGTATTTTTGGGTACTGACTGTAGTGATAGTACTAATTCCATACCTGCTACTAGAGTTGACAACGAAACAACCGCTACTTGGGATTTGGAAAATTCTAACTTGAATGATATCGCTATCGCCACCGCCAACACCACCAGCGACAGCAATTACAAGATTTGTGTGTCAGTGGCTAACGACAACCAGACTGCTATCAATGAAACAAAGGAACCACCCAAGGCTTTGTTGACGCTCGAATACGGTGGGTCATCAGAACTCTCGTACGATGGGGCATTGCGTCATCTAAAACGCAATGGTACAATTTGTACCGTGTATAATGTACCTCATGTGAATGCAAGTGATGAAGGGAACATCCGTGTCACCAACCGTTCTGGACGGACAGGTACCTTAACGGGAAGTTTACGTGGTAAAGACAATGTTTATGTCTTTGAAAACCTCAATCTGTTAAATGACTATGATACTTACCTGGCAACGTTTGGCAAAGCAGCAGAGGTACCGAATGGTGAAATCAAGAATAATCAAACTGTGCGCTTCACACCTGAGTACTTCCAATGGCTGGCAAAGCTGAATGATGATGATACAGAAGGCCTCTGGGCTGGTCGGGGTGTCTTAAACATCGGTAGTGATTTAAGTAAGATGGAAGTCTTCCTTTTATTGCGTTCTAAGCCGGTTGATGGCGTGACAACTTATCCCTTGTTGAATTTGAGTACCGGTGCAACGGGCAATGGTTGCAATTAAAACGAAATAACGGAACGGAATGACGTTCACTAAGCCGTGATCACATTTGATCACATTTTATTAGATAGCAGGAGTAGAAACTAATGCGAAAGAACATAATTTTAGGTGCTGCTATTTCAGCAGCACTTTCCCTATCGGCAACTGTCACAGTGGTGGCAGGTGGTTTTGAGAATGTGGATAGTTCGGGTGATATGAGTAATTTTACAGAATCAGCCGAATCCAGTTCTAATGTGATAATGGTGCCTACTGATGGGACCATCTATGCCAAAGAATTGTTTGGTGGCAATAACACTGGACCGGAGAAATTGCCGAATAGTGATACTAAAAATGCGGCAGTAATCTACACGCTCACTTTAGGGAGTGAAATTACTGAGAATATCAATGCCATTTTTACACTCAGTGACGGTGTATTTGCTGATAAACCAAAGTTGGCGGTGTATAATGGTGGTACTGGTGATAACTATAAGACTCTGTTAACTCCAGTCTTAGGTGGTGCGAGTAAAAGCTCTGCTACTTTTAGTATTGGAAGCGGCGATTCCACTACTGATTCTAACTTGTATGATACTAGTCAACTGTTGTTGCATTATAACTTTAAAGAGGCAGCCATCTTAACTACGGGTGGAAAGGTGAATCTGACAGCCGACCTTCAGAAGGTAGATGAGACTCCCGTAAACCCCAGCAGAACGGTAACCATCGCAACATCTAAGCAAGCAATTTCAGCAAGCTTAGTTTCAGAAACTAGCGGTATGGTGGAAATTTCCGTTATTGATGGTAATACGAAGTTTGCCTCAGACGGAAAAAAAGACGCTTATGTAAGTCCGAACACCGCGCAGATTGGTCGCCTTGAAATTACCGCTGACAATACTGCGATGCAATCGGATGGTGTGACCCCCTTTGCATTTGGTACTAATGATGGGGAGACTGAAGATGCCGTTTTGGAGATTACCGGGGGTCAGTTTGCAGCTTCGCAGTTTGATGGGGGTGTGATATTGGCTAATGCTGCTACTACTGTAGTAACAGGTTCCGCAGCGGATGAGACAACTGCTACCCTTGATTTAGATGGTAAGATGTCTAGTATCATGAGTCATGATGGTGAAGTAGACATTCGCATGGTGGTAGACGGTCAAACTGCGATCAACACTGTTGGGGAAACTCCCCCTTCAGCTATATTGACCATTGGTTTTGCGCAAGACTATATGGATAATATTGTGGTTGGACCGGTAGAACTGCTTCGGATTAAGCAAAATGGTACAGTGTGCGTTGTTTATAATGTGCCCGGTAGTGCTGCATCAGATGAGGTTAATATCCGTATTACTA
>QNEM01000353.1 GCA_003645215.1 Gammaproteobacteria bacterium | reverse complement strand
TTCTGCATATCTATCCTGATGGAAAGATGATATTAGATGGACGTTCTATTAGCGAAAAAAATGTTATTATTTACAGTGATGGTCGTGGTGGTGAACGTGCTGCTGTTAAACTGATTGTTCCACAAAATCGGTATCACAATCAGCCGCATACGGATTTCTACAGGGACACCATTGTTGTAGAAAGAGAAGGAATAGAAGTGCTGGATAAGCAGGGTGGGTGACTATTTGAGAAAATAGACAACTGACATCAAGATGACGACACCGATTATTATTCCAGCAATAATGATCGGTGTTTTTTGTTTGGGCGCTTCACTTTCTGCTGCTTGAGGTTCTGCTTGGGGTTCTGGTTTATTTTCTGGCCTGGTTTTTTGTTCAGTTTTTGGTTGGGGTTCTGATTTTACTTCTTGTTCGGTTTCTTCGCTTTGTTGCTCTGCCAGATTTTCTTTTTCCTCTTCCTCATGACGAAGTTCCTGTACCTGATCTTCGCCTGATTCCAGTTCTTCAATCCTGGCTTTTATTCTTTGCCCTGTTTTGGATTCTCTCTCTTCATCAGGCATTTCGGCATAGGCATCCTGCAACTCATCGAGCTCATATTTACCCCAACTCTCAAAGTTGTCTTTATTATCTGCTGCAAATGCAAATATGATTTCTTGTGTTTCCAGGGAGATAGCCATCGGTCGAGTATAGAACAGAAAAAGGCCTGAAGGGTCAATGTTGCCGTAATATGTGCAGTGGACTCTATGGAATTGACATGGGAAGCGTTATGCATAATATTGACATTAGTTCTCACTTTGCCTACCATTATTACAAATAGCCTTAAATATGGGTGAATGGCATGAAATACAATGATATAAGCTATGTTGATAAACTTGATAAGCTTCAGGAGGTCTATGAATTCTCTACTAAATTAGCGGAAGCAATTGGTGTTTCTCGTAGATCACTTCCCAATTGGCGAGACAAGCCAGAATCTATAAAACCAGAGCATCGCCTGGACATTGATGTATTGTATTGTAAGCATTTTCTGGTTCCCGAGTGGGACAAGCCTAAACAAACTTTCAAGCCTGTATTGTTGCCTGATGACATGTCTGGTAACGAATCGCTTTTTATGCCGTTTTTGCGTCGCTTGAGTTATGGCACGATCGAGATTGAGACCGATATGGCGAAAGCAGATTTCGATAAGGTAATAGATGAACAAAGATTGCCCAGAAATATGGATAGGCAAACCTTTCATGAAGCAATGAATACCTTCTTCACTCATAAATTGATCTGGCAGAAAATTATTGAACATGATGAAAAATATCCTATCAATGAAGAGAGTATTAAATCCTTACATTCTGATTTTATGCGTGGCGTTTATGAGAATGCCGGCTTTTACTCTAAAAAGATGCGTGTGATGGGGCGGTTAGATGGAGTACATACAACCTTGCCGGAAGATATTCCAGATGAGATGAATCGTTGGGTGTATAAGAGTAGTGAAGCGGCAACACTGGAAGATATTGCCAGGGCGCATGCTTATTTTATTTCTATTCATCCGTTTGGTGATGGTAATGGTCGCGTTGGACGTGCTTTGGTGATGGTGCAGTGTTTAATGGCTCGATTAATGCCTCCGGTGTTTGATGGCGAAAACAGGGCAATGTATTACGCCGCGATGGAGCATGCTATGGCACATGGTCGGTATGCACCATTGACTCGCCTTTTTTATGAGGCTGCTCAACGTGGCTTATAATAATTATTAAATCCTTAAATCAGGAAACGTAATATGACCCAGGCCAATACAGTTATCGCACTGGATTTCGAGACTACCGGTCTTTCTCCTGATTATGGCGATCGTGCCATTGGATGATTGAATAACTTAGCATTGATCAATTGGCAATAAAGCTGCATGAGGACTCAAAATACATCTTATATGTAATAGTTGTACGTAAAAGTTGCATATAAGCATATATATGTTAATTTAGGAGCTTAAAGTTGCATATATATTCAATATGTCGGTGCGATCGACATTAGTGACAGGAAAGCCCATGGAAAGACAAACAGGGGAATACATAACCAGTACGACAGGCGGGGAAAGTTTCCAGGCCTTTATCCCCAAACCATTGCCTCCACGACCACCGATAGAAATGAGCGGTGAACTGATTGAATCTCTGGAAAAAGCCAATCGTGCACTTGGCCGTCTGGATGGTATTAGCCATGTCCTGCCCAATATAAACCTGTTTATATATCAGTATGTTCGTAAGGAGGCATTGCTTTCCTCTCAAATTGAAGGGACGCAATCTTCATTTTCAGATTTGTTGCTCTATGAAACAGATGCTGTTCCCGGTGTCCCTGTGGAAGATACTGAAGAAGTTTCCAACTATATCGCAGCTCTGCAGCATGGACTGGAGAGACTTCGTAACGGGTTCCCATTATCTCTCAGGTTAATACGCGAAATTCATGAGATCCTGTTACGTGGTGGGCGTGGTGCAGCGAAACAACCGGGAGAATTTCGTACAAGTCAAAATTGGCTGGGAGGCAGTCGACCTGGCAATGCGGTTTTTGTACCACCTCCTCCGGAACGGTTGATGGAATGCCTTGACCCGTTTGAAAAGTATCTGGATGAGGAAAAAGTAAACATACCTGTGCTCATTAAAATTGGGTTGGTGCATATTCAGTTTGAAACCATCCATCCTTTCCTGGATGGT
>QNEM01000352.1 GCA_003645215.1 Gammaproteobacteria bacterium | reverse complement strand
ATTCTGCTAGGTCGTGGTGTTGATGCGCCTATGCTGGTCATTTTCCTCGGTGCCATAGGCGGCCTGTTACTTTCAGGTATTTTAGGATTATTTATTGGTCCGGTGGTACTGGTGTTTGGTTATACACTATTCATGGATTGGCTTGCCCATGAAGCTGAATCAGCCGAAAACATCTAGCCCCATATTCGATACACACGGTAATACACATATTTAATATATATGTAAGGTCTAATTTATGACTACAGATCAGGAAAAGGAAGTGACAGAAGAGCAAACTGAAACAGAGACCGAGCAACAGGCAACAGAGACGCAGGACGATGAGAGTTCAAAACAGGATCCGGTGCGTAGGACAACTTTGTTTGTTTTCATCTTTTGCATGTTACTGTTCGTCTGGTATGTAGCCGCCGATAGACATGCCCCCTGGACGGATCAGGCACGGGTCCAGGGATTTATCATCCCCGTTACGCCAAAAGTCTCCGGTAATGTTATCAAGGTCAATGTTGTTGCAGATCAGGTGGTCGGTAAAGGTGATCTGTTACTGGAAATCGATCCTGCAGATTATGAAATAGCACTTCGGCGTGCGGAATCTAATCTGGAACTGGCTGGTCAGGATGTTGGTGCAGGTAGTGCCAATATCGATTCGACAATAGCGCTATTGTCAGAGGCCAAGGCAACATTGAAAAAGAAGCTATCAGATCTTGAGCGTGCACAAAATATCTATAATAAGGATCCCGGTGCGATGTCAGAGGCCGAGATCGATAGAAGACAGGCCGGAGTAGAAGAGTCTAAAAGCAAGGTTACCAGTTTGCATGCGGAAGTAGAAAAGGCAAAACAACAGGCTGGCAGCGAAGGAGAAGACAATGCCAAAATACGTGATGCTAGGGCTGCACTAAAACAGGCACAGATAAATTTAGCAGAGACAAAACTTTATGCACCATCGGACGGCGGCATCACAAACCTCACTATCGATGAAGGTTATTATGCCAATACCGGCACACCATTAATGACATTTATTTCAGGCACGGATGTCTGGGTCAAGGCCTATCTCAGGGAAAACAGTCTTTCAAATTTAAAGATTGGTGATGAGGTCGAGATCCTGCTGGATGTCGCACCCGGTAAAATTTTCAAGGGTGAAGTATCGACAATTGGATATGGTATTAGCCAGCCTTCAGGTGGTGCAGCGGGCGAACTGGAAACAGTCAAGGCTGACAGTGGCTGGCTACGTGATGCTCAACGCTTTCCGGTTATCATCAAATTTTCAGATGACAGTAGTCGTGGCATTCGTCGTCATGGTGGGCAGGCTGATGTGCAGATTTATACAGGAGATCATTTCATCGTCAATATACTGGGTCGAATCTGGATCCGATTGATGAGCTATTTGTCCTATGTCTACTGATTGTTCATCAGGGAGACGCTCGCGATTTCGCCTATGGACAAACGATCTGCATACAGCACGTATCCTGCGTTACGCCATTACCATAACAGCTTCAGTCGCAATCTCATTTAGTATTGCCTGGCCCCTGTATTTTCTGACACCGGTCCTGGTATCAGTATTCCTGCCCTTGCCCTTGCCTGCACCAACGCTTAAGGTAGGTCTGAGTTTAATTCTATACGTCATATACGGTTTTCTGATTGGCCTGGTGATGACCCTGTTTGTTCTGCCTTATCCCCTGGTCTTTGTTCCGATACTGGGTTGGATACTGTTTCAAATATATTATTTTGCAAACCGCGGCGGCAATTTCATTCTGGTCCTTATGTGTTTGCTCGGTGTATTGATGCTGCCTATGCTGGGTATGCAATACGATATTATTGCCTCGGGGTTTGCATTTTATTTCATTATATCCGGCTCCCTGGCCGTGGTTTTTTATATGCTGGGCTATATCTTTTTCCCGGATCCCCCCACAGGTCTGGCAATGCCACCGCGAAGAGAAATGCAAAAAGGCTATTCAAGGCCGGCTGCCGTAACTGCTTTCCAGAGTACCTGTGCAGTCTTGCCCCTGGCAGTCCTGTTCTTGTCTCTTAATCTGACCGGTCAGATATTAATCATGATCATGGCTGCCATATTCAGTTTAATGCCCGAGGTAGCAAAAGGTACTGCAATGGCAATGAAGACGATGACATCAACCTTGATAGGTGGAACAGCAGCAGTGTGTTTTTTCTTTTTGATCGTTGCCGTACCAGAACTTCATTTCTTCACGGCCCTGATGTTTCTTTTCACATTGATCTTTGCCATGGGCATGTTTTCAGAGAAGTCTTATGCCGTTTATCTGAGTTCGGCTGTAACAACCCTGATTGTATTACTGGGAAGTAGCATGGGTGAAGGTGCCAGTATCACCGGTGCATTTTTTTCACGTGTTATCTTTATCAGCGGTGCGGCCCTGTATATTGTCATCGTCATGACCGTACTCGAACATCTCTGGTCCAGGAAAGCACCAGCTGGTTAACTCACTGATCAAATAAACATAGTCAGTGCGTGAATATAAATATTATTAGAATTTTATCTAAGGAACCTCTGATCAAGTACGCTTTCCGTCATGCTGGTGAATACCAGCATCCAGTAAGTAATTGTTTTGACTAGATTCTGGCATGCGCCAGAATGACGGCTTAACGTATTCTGGGACTTGATCAAAGATTCCCTAACTGCATAAATAAAAAAAGCCACCTGCCTTGCAGCAGGTGGCTTT
>QNEM01000351.1 GCA_003645215.1 Gammaproteobacteria bacterium | reverse complement strand
CGATGAGCAAATCACCGTTGCGTAGTCGTTCTGTAAATGCCTTGTTATTTTTCATTGCCATGCCTCATCATCATCAGCAGTCTTTATAGTTCCTATATATAATAACATTATCTATTTAGATAGAATCTTTTACAGTATGCAGATGTTGAAGAAACTCAGAGAAAAAGTACTCACGCTCAAGACCAGTGTTTTCCTGCTTTATAGCAGCCTGGATGATCCGCGTATGCCCTTGCATGTAAAGATACTGGCCTTGTTGATCGTCGCCTACATCATTAGCCCGATTGATATTATCCCGGACTTTATACCCGTGCTGGGCTTGCTGGATGAAGTGATACTGGTTCCGATCATGCTTTCGTTTACAGTGCGATTCATACCTGATGAAATCAGGCAGGAATACCAACAGCAGGATGCCCTGAATATCGAAAACAGGAAGATCGAGGATCGGCGCCTGGTAGTGATGGGCAGTATTATGGTGTTGCTTGTCTGGAGCGTACTTACAGGTTTATGTATAAATGCTTTTGTCTAATATTTATGTTTTCTTATTTTTTATGTTTTCTTAGACGTTCATTACCCGGTTTTCTTACAGGTTCTTCAGTAAGGATATCAAATATTGATCTATCTGAGCTCTCTTCTTCGGTTGTTGCCGCCTCAGCCTTTTCTGTCTTTGCAGGGGTTGTAGCAGCAACGGCCTGTTGATTATTTGTCTGGTTAAACTGTGCTCTGCAAGTGCTGGTGGCCAGTTTTACAATCTTGTTGGACTGTGTTGAGTCCATGTCGGTATAAATCCCGGATTTTAATTGATTGACCAAAGTGACGGCTTGTCTCAAACATGCATTATCAATTCTATTTTTAGTATTTTCCGAGGTCTCGGCATAAAGGTTTACTGAAAGCAGTAGTAATGTGCCCGGTAATAATGTGCGTGGCGTTGAAAAACGAATAAGGCTAATTAATTTCATACAATGGTTACTCTGAAAACTTGTTTGAGGATATCTATTTTTAAGTTGATGATTTGATGATGCCGATAGAAAGAAACAACCATGCAAGTATGAATGCCATACCACCAAAGGGTGTAATCATACCAAGCCAGCGTATATTTGTAATACTCAGCGTGTACAGGCTACCACAAAACAGCACAATCCCCATGACCATGAGCCAGGCAGACCAGCGCAGATAATTGGAGTTAGGAATATGCCAGGCGATCAAACCCACGAGTATTAATCCGACAGCATGATAAAAATGATACTGCACAGCAGTCTGATAGATCGCCATATTGTCCACAGTGAGTTTGGCCTTCAGGCCATGTGAACCAAAGGCACCGATGATGATAACCAGCAGGGCATTGATACTTCCCAGTGCTAAATAAAATTTAGCCATTTAATTAAGGAAACTCTGATCAAGTACGCACTTCGTCATGCTGGTGAATACCAGCATCCACGACTGCATGGATGTAGGAGGTAGAGCGACTCAGGAGACAAAGCCGAGTGAGTTATTGTTTTGACTAGATTCTGGCATGCGCCAGAATGACGACTTAATGTATTTTGGGACTTAATCAGAGGTTCCTTAATTAGTTTTAATATATCATTGTTTGATAAATTTTAGCGTCATGCGATCACTTTCACCGATGGCGGTATATTTGGCCTTGTCTTTATCTTTTTCTCGATAAGTCGGCGGCAATGACCAGACACCTTCGGGGTAATCCTTGCTGTCCGTCAGGTTGATATTGACGTCAGATTTTTTAACCAGCTCGAAGCCTGCATCTTCCACCAGGTTGATCAGATACGATTCAGGGACATAACCCTTTTCAGCAGTTGTTTTGGCATCAGTACCTTTCTCCGCACGATGCTGAACAACACCCAGAATACCGCCCGGTTTCAAAACACGATTGAATGCAGCATAGATCTCTTCTATGCCACCGTATCTGATCCAGTTGTGTGTATTCCTGAACGTCACGACCATATCCATCGAATTATCAGGGATATCTTTCAGGTAACCACCATCTTTGAATACAACGACTTCTACCTTGCTGTAGGTGTCGGTATCAGCATTCATCTTCTTCATGAAGTCGATGTGGATATTGCGTAAATATTTTGTTGGATGCTGGTCACCAAAACTGGCAACGGTCAATTCGCCTGAGTCTTTCATTAACGGTGCAAGTATTTCTGTATACCAGCCGCGTCCGGGTAATATTTCCAGTACTTTCATGTCTGACTGCATGCCAAAGACCAGTAATGTTTCTTTAGGATGACGATAAATATCTCTTGCGACATTTTTGGCTTCACGTTGCGAGCCTTGAAGTACCTTATCCAGTTCAGCAGAAGTATCTCCTGCCATAACAGTGCTCGAGAGTATTAAAGATACAAGCATTATGTAAATCGTTTGCAACAGTTTCATATTATTTCTCATAATTATCGAACTATTCATCATCCCAGTATTTGCGCATTTCGAAATACATAAATGATGCAGTCCATGTGATTAAAACCAGACCGGTTAAGGATTCCAGACCGGTCAGGAAACGTAGTGATCCCGTGGGGATGATGTCGCCAAAACCCAGCGTAGTATAGGTAATAAACGAATAATAAATACAGTTCATGATGTTGTGTATGGCCTCTCCAGTATCGAAGGCTACCAGCGAGCCCAGGGAGGTGAACTTGATGATGAAAAAATAACCAAAGGCAAACATCCAGATTTCGGCAATGTG
>QNEM01000350.1 GCA_003645215.1 Gammaproteobacteria bacterium | reverse complement strand
GTCCTGGTTGGTCAGGAAGAAATTCTATCAAAGGTACTCGCAGAAAATAATGCGGTGCCAAATGAACAGATCAGCATTAAACATGCATCTGAAACAGTAGAGATGCAAGAGCTCCCCTCCAGGGCATTGCGTAAGAAGAAAGATTCCTCAATGCGGGTTGCCATTAATATGGTTCAGGATGGCGAGGCGCAGGCCTGCGTCAGTGCCGGTAATACAGGTGCCTTGATGGCGATTTCCAGGTTTGTCCTGAAAATGTTGCCGGGCATTGATCGGCCTGCTATCTGCTCCACCATGCCAGCCCTGGAGCGACATACACATCTGCTTGATCTGGGTGCAAATGTTGATTCAAGCTCGGAACAATTATTACAGTTTGCATTGATGGGCTCTGAACTGGCCAGTGCCGCTGAAGATATTGATAACCCGACCGTTGCATTATTAAACATTGGCTCTGAAGAAATGAAGGGCAATGATCGTGTCAAACTTGCCGCCACACTTTTGACTGACAGCCATCTTAATTATGTAGGGTTTGCCGAAGGCACAGATATCTATAGCGGAAAATTTGATGTGATTGTGTGTGACGGATTCGTCGGTAATATCGCACTAAAAGCAAGCGAAGGTGTAGCAGAACTGATGAGCCAACACGCAAAGAATGCCTTCCAGAAATCATTCTATGGGAGATTGGCTGCAATAGTCACTATGCCGGTACTCAAAGAAATTCGCCGTAAGCTTGATCCTCGACGTTATAATGGTGCAAGTTTATTAGGGCTCAGGGGAATCGTTGTCAAAAGTCATGGCAGTGCCGATAAGCTATCTTTTGCACATGCCATTGAAGAAGCCATTGTCGAAGTTGAAAAGAATGTCCCTGAAAGGATCAGTATCAGGCTTGAAAAGCTGCTGGCAGAGAACGAACCAGATTGATTTATTACATATGATTTACTACATATGATTTATTCAAAAATTACTGGAACAGGTGGCTATTTACCAGAGCGTATTATGGAGAATGCCGAGCTGGAGCAAATGGTGGACACCTCTGATGAATGGATTAAGAGCAGGACGGGTATTCACAAAAGGCACATTGCTGCTGAAAATGAAACAACCTGTGATCTTGCCGAGCATGCTGCACGTAAGGCAATGGAAGCTGCTTCAGCGAGTGCAGATGATATTGACTTGATTATTGTTGCCACCACCACAGCTGACCTGATTTTCCCCAGCACAGCCTGTTTATTACAGGAACGTTTAGGTGTGATTGGTTCACCTGCCTTTGATGTACAGGCAGTATGTACGGGTTTTGTTTACGCATTAAATATCGCTGATAAATTTATAAAAACAGGTGCTGCAAAAAAAGCATTGGTGGTTGGTGCTGAAACTTTCTCTCGCATTATTGATTGGACAGACAGGGACACCTGCGTAATATTTGGCGATGGTGCCGGGGCGGTTGTACTGGAGGCAAGCGAACAAGCAGGAATAATGTCAACCTTTATACATGCTGATGGTCGATATAAAGATTTGTTAAGTGTTCCTTCAGGGGTCTCAACAAATTATGCAAAAGTTATGGACGGAACTGCATACGTACAGATGCAGGGGAATGAAGTATTTAAAGTTGCTGTGAATACCATGGGTAGAATTGTTGATGAAACCCTGGTTGCAAACAACCTGGATAAGCATGATGTAGATTGGCTGATACCCCATCAGGCCAATACCAGGATACTCTCGGCGATGGCAAAAAAACTTGATATGTCTATGGACAAGGTTGTTGTTACTGTGGACCAACATGGCAATACCTCAGCAGCCTCAGTGCCATTAGCTTTGGATGAGGCAATAAGAGACGGCAGGATACAGCGTGGCGACAAGGTATTGCTGGTGGCCTTTGGAGGCGGATTCACCTGGGGTTCGGCCCTGGTAGATTACTAGTAATCCTCGAGTATTATTTCCCTGTCCTAATAAGCATAATCTGTTTGGTTTTTCTTTCCCTTCTCTTTGTGAATAGATCTGTAGTTCCAAGTTCATTGGTTATTCACATGCACGCCATATATAATGGGTTTCATGACTAAATCGTCAACAATCTTTCATTGCTATGGTCACCAGCACTAAAGCATCACAGTCTCCAGAAAATAAGCCACGGGAACAGAGTGAATCTGCCCCTGTTAGCGCAAGCGTAGCGAGCCCAAAGGCGAGTGATCTTTTAAGCCCTGAGCTGGCCGAAGCATGGTTATCCTGGCAGTGTCAGATGTTGTCGGGCACCATCAGGGGCAAGCTATATCAGGCCTCGGCAGGTAAGCCACTTGGCTCTGTTCTGGCGATCTGGCCAGAACCCGGAGAAGGAGAACGATATCTCCATGCCGCTGCAAATAAGGCCCTGACAAAAGGCAAAGGTACTATCTACACCCGGGTGCAATATGGTCCAGGTGATAAACGTATTGCCGATATAATTTCCTGTCCTTTACAGGTTGGTGGGCAGATTTTCGCCGTAGTATCGGTGATGTTATCTACACGTGCTGATTCACAGCATCAGGCCGTATTACAATTATTACAATGGGGCGGTCTGTGGATGGATACCCTGGTTCAGCAACGAGATGTCAGCAGTATTAACCTGCAAGTCATGAGTACAATACTCAATGAAGACAAACTCGATGCAACGATGCTGGCCTTGAGTAATCTTCTGGCTGAACGATATGTCTGTGAACGAGTTGCTATTGGCTT
>QNEM01000349.1 GCA_003645215.1 Gammaproteobacteria bacterium | reverse complement strand
GCGCTGGACGGCCAGGAGATGGGCGGTCGTGCGCTGAAGGTGAACGAGGCCCAGGACAAGCCCCGCGGTGGCGGCGGTGGTGGCGGTGGCTACGGCGGCGGCGGCGGCGGTGGCGGCGGCGGCCGTTGGTAGGTTAGTCAATCCGACCTGAGGTTGGGTGATTGGGACCCCGCTGCTCTTGGAGTGGCGGGGGTTTTTGTACGCCCGGCATGGGCACCGTCTTGGAGGTGAAAGTCCTCCCCTGAGCAGGTCACAGCGAAGGAAGGGAAACGCAAGGGCGGAAGGGCGACCGACCGTCTGAAGGAAGCGTGAAACGCAGTCGCGGGCTGATGAACAAGAACCGGATACGAGGCATTGGCGACCGAGGCGAGCGGGCGAAAAACCGCGAAGCTTCCGTGACCAAGGAGACCCGATGTAGATCCGGCAGTCGTGCGGCGAAGGTCGGTGTTCTTATCCGGGGAGGTCTCGCCTTACACCTGAAAGGGCGGCGCGGTCACACCCGCGGAGCGAGAAGTCAGCAGAGGCCATAGTAGCCGCCTGCGGCGAAGGGCCGAACGTCAGGAAGGATGAATCGAGCACACCACTCGAAGAGGCCATGGTCCAGAAGTCCATACAACTGGAGCTACCGTTTAAGGGTAGGGGTGAAGCCCCGAGAGCAAAGCGGAGCGGACAAGCCTCCTCGGCGTCCTGCGCAGACGAACATCCAGGAACCGGTTCGTTGATGGAACTCGTGGTAGAACGCGACAACCTGATGCGGGCATTGAAGCGTGTGAAGCAGAACAAGGGCGGTCCCGGTATCGACGGGATGATCCTCGGTGAGCTGTCGGTTTACCTCAAGCAGGAATGGCTCCGCATCCGTGAGGAACTCCTCGTCGGAAGCTACGAGCCGTCACCTGTTTTACGGCGGCTGATCGACAAACCAGGTGGCGGGAAGCGGGAGCTCGGCATCCCGACCGTCCTGGACCGGTTCATCCAGCAGGCCGTATTGCAGGTCCTGCAACCGATGTACGACGGCACCTTCAGCGAACACAGTCACGGCTTTCGGCCTGGTCGTCGCGCCCACGATGCAATACGTGAAGCGCAACGATACATCCAGGGTGGAAGGCAGTGGGTGGTGGACGTGGACGTAGAGAAGTTCTTCGACCGGGTCAACCACGATGTGCTCATGGGAAGGCTGGCGCGGAAAATCGGCGATCGTAGACTACTGAGACTGATCCGCAGCTACCTTGTCGCCGGTGTGATGGATGGTGGGGTCGTCGCGGAGCGGTACGAGGGGACACCCCAAGGTGGTCCCTTGTCGCCGTTGCTGGCCAATGTGCTGTTGGACGAGGTTGACAAGGAGCTGGAAAAGCGAGGGCACGCCTTCGTCCGCTATGCGGATGACCTGCGCGTGTTCGTCGGGTCGCAGAGGGCCGGGGAGCGCGTGATGCGCTCACTGGTGGTTCTGTTCGGCAAACTCCGGCTCCAAATCAACAAGACCAAGAGTGCGGTTGACCGAGCGAGATATCGTTCCTTCCTGGGGTTCTCCTTCTGGACGGCTCCCGGAATGATCACTCGCGTTCGCGTCTCCAAGCAATCCCTCGCGAGGATGAAGGATCGCGTCCGGCAGATAACCAGCCGGACCGGTGGACGGAGCATGGTCCAGGTGGCGAAGGAGCTTAGACAATACCTGCTGGGCTGGAGGAACTACTTCCGGTTGGCGGGCATGTCCAGAACCTTCAGTCGCTTGGACGAGTGGGTCCGGCACCGCTTGCGGATGATCCAACTCAAGCACTGGAAATGCGGTCGGACTGCCTACCGGGAGATGCGATCACGAGGCGTTCCCTCGTGGTTGGCCCAGAAGGCGGCGTCCAACGTCTCTAGCTGGTGGAGGACTTCCGCAAAGGCGCTCAACACCGCCCTGCCAAACACGTATTTTGATGAGCTGGGTGTACCGCGCCTGGCGCCTTGACCTCAACTTGACGAACCGCCCGGTGCGGACCCGCATGCCGGGTGGTGTGGGAGGGGAAGCCAGGTTAACGCCCGGCTCCCCTATCCCGATCGTGTGGGGCGGTGGGCAGGATCAAAGCCTGATCGCAACCCGAGGGAGTAGATGGCATGATCGTTTCGAGCAGGTTTGGAGGCGTCGTCCGCTGGGGCCTGCTTCTGCTCGTGTTGTCCGGATGCGCCCATGAATCAAAGCTGACCGGGGCCGATATCCGCCTGTACGATGGTCTCGGTGATGGCGTATCGCCGGCGAAATCGGATACCTTTCTATGCGTTTCCTACAACATCGAGTACAGCGAAGAACTCGAACAGGCCCTGTTGGATCTGACGAGAGATCCACGCCTGCACCAGCCGGATATCCTCCTGCTCCAGGAAATGGACGACGAAGGCGCGGCCTTTATCGCCGACCGCCTGGGGATGAACTACTTCTACTATCCATCATACATCTCGCCCCATCACGGACGCCTGTTCGGCAACGCGGTGCTTTCACCCTGGCCACTGACCGAACCGCGGCACGTTGTGTTGCCGCACCCGAATCCCCTGACCGATCACCGACGTTCGGCCCTGGCAGTGGATGTGCAGGTGGGGGCGCGTACGGTGCGCGCAGTGGGCGTCCATATGTCGACGCTGATTGTTGATCTCGAGGATCGTCTCGAGCAGGCCGTTGTCATGGCTGACAGCCTTGTCGCGGCCGCGGGGCCCACCATCATCGGCGGGGATTTC
>QNEM01000348.1 GCA_003645215.1 Gammaproteobacteria bacterium | reverse complement strand
TTTCAAGACATTCCAGCATGTTGTCCATAAGCTGACTTTCAGTGACCTCAAGCATGATCATTTCCGGATCTATATTGTATTCTTTAGCGGTATCGATCAAAAAATCAACAAAACCATCACTGGTGAAAGAGTTAACAGAAATATTGATGGCAACCTTTAAGACAATGTCCTTTTCAAGCCAGTCCCTCATCTGGGAAAGCGTTTTTCTGTAGACACTATAGGTTAACTCATCAATCAAATTACATCGTTCTGCGAGTGAGATAAATGTATGAGGGGGTAATACACCACGTTCACTGTGGTTCCAACGTGCCAGTGCTTCTACGCCTATTACTTTGTCCAATGCAATATCTGTTTTGGCATGAAATGCAATGAGTAATTCATCTCCATTTATTCCTGCGCGCAATTCTTCTTCTGTTATCTCATCCGGTAACGGGACAGGTATATTCGGAGCGTGCGGTGAATATTTTGATATCAATGACTCAAGTGATTTTCGCTTGAACGGCTTAGAAACACAGCCTATGACATCCAGGTTCCTTGCTACAGCGAGATCTTTCGCTACATCCAGAATTCTCTCGTCTTCAGCACTAAAGAGGATGATACCGCCACAATAATTCTCCTCAGAAATATGCCTCAGGAATTCTACGCCATTCATTTCAGGCATATTGAGATCGCTGATGATAATATCAAACGAGACAGTTCTTTCCTGGTATGTTTCCAGTGCAATCCGACCACCCTGACAGGCAGTTATATTACAATAACCCATATTCTCCAGGTGCCTTTGTGTCAGATTCAGAATCGAGGACTCGTCATCGACGATCATAATGTGAATATCTTTCATAAACATATATTCCCTGTTGTTGGTTCCGTTTATCACACAGGTTTGTCTTTGTCTGGACAAAAATACCGCGTGACCGCCATAGCAAAAGATAGTTATTTGTTTTTTATAATCACTTACAACGAACTGTTACTCATTCTAACTTGATGTGAAAAAAAATAAATGCGGGGGCAACAAAACACCCCATTTGGGGTAGGAAAAAGAATCTTCATGAATGTTTACTTTCACATGGAAAGCACTCCTAATCAGCTTGCTTTAACATCCTCTCTGCCTGTTCATGACTCACTGATTGATAGGGCGTACTGCGAATGCGGGAATGCACATTTGTTCGGAATTCAACAAAATCTTCACGCTTGTCGAAATGCAGAAAAGGATTCCCTTCTATCTGCTCACCAAAGGTTGATGTCGGTTTGTCGGAATAATTGTGTCCGGGATGTATGATCATTGAAGCTGGCAAACTGTCTTTCATATGTCTTAAGGTATCGAACAGGATATTTGGGTCGCCACCAAGATTGCAATGTCCGCAACCAAACACAAACATGGTATCTCCGGTAATCAATTCATTATCAATTTGATAACAGACAGAACCGGGAGTGTGGCCCGGTGTATGTAACATCTCAATTTCGGTTTCGCCTAACTGAATAATGTCTCCACCGTAATGTAAAGAAGGCTTGCCTAATTCCGCACCCCAGAATTCAGATTCTGGCTGGGATAAATGTAACTGCGCGTCATATTTATCCAATACAGCATCAACACCATTAATATGATCAGGATGACTGTGGGTTAACAAGATGTCTGTGATAGTCACACCCTGTTTTTCAGAAAGTTCCAGCATTTTTGGCACGTCCCACGCCGGATCGACAATCGCAGCACGTTTAGAGGCAACATCTTCTATAAGATAAATGAAATTATTCATCGGCCCCAGTTCGAGCGAATGAATTTTGAATTTAGATTGTGTGTTCAAAACAGAATTGACTATGCTAACTCAAGTTTTCGTATTAAGGGTCCGATTGTTGTTGCCTGTACAAACAGGGTGAATAGCACAACCCCATAGGCGATAGATTGAATTGTATACCAATAATCCAGTGTTAGTGGCAATGATAATGCCAGTGCCAAAGTCACCGTGCCTCTAACACCTCCCCAGACCAATACCACCTGCTGTTTCAAGGGCACAGCCTCAACACCTGGCACGATATACAAGACCGGAAATGTTCCAAACACCATGATAATCCTTGCGATAAGCACAACAATAATGCCAATCACTATAGCTAACCATTGTTCTGTAAACATAGACAAGGTAATGGTGATCCCGGCCAGTAGAAAGATAGTTGATTCGGCAATATGTCCTAACAAACCCCAGAATTTCTCGGAAAACTCATGGTTAATTTCTATTGTTGATTGCCTGCGACATTTTCCTATGGTCAAGCCTGCGGCAAGGACAGCCATGACCCCTGATAAATGCAGTAGATCCTCGGCAAGCAGAAATGACGTATAGGCACAGACGAGGCTAAGCATTGGAAATGAAGCGAAACCACCTGTCATTTTCATCATTAAATATATCAGCAGCCCGGTGACAACACCGACGACCAGACCTCCAAAGAATACCGTTACAAAACGGAGTACTACCTCATCCACGGAGCCTGCCGACTGTGCACCAGTTGCAATTGCGATCAACAGACTAAACATAACCACTGCAGTGGCATCATTAAAGAGACTCTCTCCTTCCAGTAACATACTCAATCTTTCAGGTGCATTAGTATTCTTTAACAGGGCCAGTACGGCGGCAGGATCAGTCGCTGATAATAAGGCACCGGTAATGAAAGCGGCCACCCATGGAAAACCAGTGGCATGATCAATACCACGATAGACACATACTGCAATCAC
>QNEM01000347.1 GCA_003645215.1 Gammaproteobacteria bacterium | reverse complement strand
CACAAGAAGTGGCATGGTTATCGAATTAGAGTAGTCTGGAATGACTTTAAATATGCGCCTGTAGCTCATTTGGATAGAGCATCGGCCTTCTAAGCCGAGGGTAGCAGGTTCGAGTCCTGCCAGGCGCGCCATTAAATAAATATGGCTGTTCTTCCGCCATATTTATTTAATGGTTTGATTTGCTCGAACCGTGAGAAGGTTCGACAACTTTGTCTGGACAATTTCGTCTGGAACGAAATTGGACATCCCACAGGGATGCCCGAAGGGCGAATATCAGGAAGATGTTCGTCAACAAAAGTTGAACGGCCGCAGGCCGGCCCGGAGGGTGAGGTACAGGAAGTACCGAATAATCCTGCCAGGCGCGAAAAATTAATAAACTATGGTGACTGTAGCTCAGTTGGTAGAGCCCCGGGTTGTGATCCTGGTGGTCGTGGGTTCGAGCCCCATCAGTCACCCCATTTTTCCAGTCAAATACGGGGCCGTTAGCTCAGCTGGTAGAGCAGGGGACTCTTAATCCCAAGGTCCGGGGTTCGAACCCCCGACGGCCCACCATTTAAATTAATAGATCAGAATGTTATCCGATAGTGGTGGTTAGAACCAATAGTTGACCATCGAATCTTCCTCAATTTAGATGAGAAAATTTAGTGGATAATTGCTGGCTGTTCCAGGCGATCCTGCTCAGGGTATCCCTTGATATTCAGAGAGTAGGCTTCAATCAATTCTGTGACGGGTATACGAACGAAGTCTTTATCGTAAAAATCATCGACGATGATGGTGTTATCCCAGACTATAATGTCCAGATCGATAGTGCGTGGTCCGGCTTTATTGCCATGTTTGATTCGATCCAGTCGTTTTTCAACTGACTTCAGGTAGGCATTAAATGTCTCAAAGTCGGAGTCAGTTTGTACCCAGTATGCACCGTTCAGGAAATCAGCCTGATCTTTATATCCCCAGGGCTCGGTCATGATATATTTTGCACAGGCCTTGAAATTTGTTTCTTGCAGTAAGATATCCTCGGCTGCATCACAATTTTTTTGCGGGTCGATATTAGAGCCGACTGAAATAATTGTTGATATCATGAGGTGAGATGATTTACCAATGAAATCCAGAAAAGAAACATGATATGTCCCAAGCAATAAAAATGTCAAAAGGTACAGCATTAGTAACGGGTGGTGCCATTCGTTTAGGCAAGGTATTCACCATGAGTCTGGCTCAGGCTGGCTATAATCTGGCTGTCCATTATAACACCTCATCGGATGAGGCTAATGCAACAGTTGAAGAACTCAGGCAGTCAGGAGTTGAGTGTGAAATATTTCAGTTTGATTTCAGCCAGTCAAATGATGTCAGCGAACTGATTACAAACGTGCGTGCACGATTCCCAGATTTGAACGTATTGATCAATAGTGCGTCTGCCTACAATCAGGCAAGCATGATGGAAACAACCGAGGCCATGCTTGATGAGCAGCTCAAGATTAATTTAATGACGCCTTATTTTCTTACCAGGGCCTTTGCCCTTCAGTGTAAGACAGGTAATGTGATTAATATTATCGATAACAAGATAGCGTTTAATCAATATCAATACTCGGCTTATTTGTTATCTAAAAAAATGCTGGCTGAATTTACCAAACTGGCAGCTGTGGAACTGGCGCCAGCTATTCGTGTGAATGGCCTGGCTCCTGGTGTAGTGTTACCTGCCAGTGTGCGCACGCAGGACTATATAGACTGGCGCATTCAAGGCATACCTGCCAAACGACAAGGCACCACGGGTAATATTACACAAGCACTGCACTATCTTCTGGATAACGACTTTGTTTGCGGGCAGATATTGACTGTGGATGGTGGAGAATCACTGACTAATATTGGACAAAACACAGCAAACTACGAATGAAAAATAATTATTAAACTACCCCGGTGTTTTTAGCATTTTAAATCTGTTGAATTTGTCATTTTTAGCAGGCGCTGTGATTTCAGACAGGAGTGCCCCTGATTATCAATATCTGATATTCAATCATTCCAGCAATTTTATTTAAGACTCTCATCAGCTCATGGCCTGACCCATAAGCGGGATCCGTCTATTATATTCATGTTTAAACCACACTTTGGAACGATAAACCGAACATGCCAGTATATTACTATATAATTCAATATGTTATATGGGGGTTACAAAGCATAGTTCGGGCTTTATAATAGCCGCGCTTCATCCTCCGTCAGTAATCGAAGAAGATGTTGTTTCAATAGCCCTATGCGAGAGTGGCGGAATTGGTAGACGCGCTGGTTTTAGGTACCAGTGCCGTAAGGCGTGAGAGTTCGAGTCTCTCCTTTCGCACCATTTATTTCATACAATTACATCAACCAGATTTAAGTAATTCCAGGTAATTGAACCTGAGAAGTTTAGAGGAATAGAAATGCAAGTATCAGTTGAATCTACCGGCCCTTTGGAAAAACGATTGAAAGTAGAAGTGCCAGAAGAAAAAATTGCCTCCGAGGTGCAGACAAGATTGCAATCGATGACAAAGACAACTCGAATCAAGGGTTTTCGCCAGGGCAAGGTGCCCTTGAAGGTCATACAAAAACAATATGGCACGCGAGTTAGGCAGGAAGTTATTGGTGAAGTCATGCAAAACAGTTTGTATGAAGCCATTACACAGGAAAAATTGCAGCCTGCTACCAGGCCTGAGCTGGAAGACTTCGATACAGAACAGACGGAAGGTCTTGTGTT
>QNEM01000346.1 GCA_003645215.1 Gammaproteobacteria bacterium | reverse complement strand
CTTGATACAGATCGCACTTATATTTCAAAGTTAAAACGGGGAAGTGAATTACGACGATTCACTTTTGATCGGCTTCTGACCTGGCTTAATAAACTAGATCAGGATGTGATATTAACAGTCAAGCACAAAGCCAGTAATCACGATACTGCAAAGATTAATGTCGCGATTTGATTTTGTTTGATTATCATAGCTGTAGTTACTGATTACTTTCTTTTCCCGGCCGCTTGTACCAATATCCACACATCCATTTGTAACGCATCATAAAAGGGAACAAGGCAAGGAAAGACAGCAAGGTAAGTTGTTTAATGTGGCTGAACCAGACCAGTTTACGACTGGAGGTAATCACTTCCGGTTTGTTGATGATACAAAATTTATGATTTGATAATTTACCTGTGCGTTTTAGTGCTATGGAAAACCAGATCTCTTCGGAGGCGTAGTGTTTTTCACTGAAACCACCGCATGCCTCAAAATCATCGCGCCGAGTATAGACAAAGCAACCCGCAGCCAGGTGAAATATTCTGGAGATGGTGTTCCAGTAAGCAAGCGCTGTTCTGGCAAGGAAATCTACAGGTGTGTCTAGACATACACTGGCTCCACCGCCACAACACTTTCCACTTTCGAGATTGCTCAAGGCGGCTTGCAACAGGTCCCGGGATGCCAGCGTGTCGGCATCAATAAAAACCAGATAACGCCCCTCGGCATGTTTTGCCCCGGTGTTGCGTGCCCGTGATATCTGATTTATGGGTTCAAACACGATCTTTGCACCAGCGGCTTTGGCAATTTCGGCAGTGCGATCCGTTGAGTTGTTGTCTGTGACTATGATTTCACCAATGAGTGGAATCTCTGCCATGGCTTTTTGTAGCATCTTAAGGGTGTTAGCCAATAAAGTCTCTTCATTATAGGCCGGGATGATGATGGAATAATCGGTGTCCATCTGTATAGTCTAATTGAGCCTGAGATGTTAAAGAAGGCACGGACATTGTTTTTTCTTTTCTCCAGGAAAGATAAAGCCTTTACGTGAGCGATTTCACTAAATTGGAAAGATTCTGTAGTTTGCACCAGAATGCTTACTATAATGTTCCTACACACCTTAACTGGTATAGCTGAATGGCAAAGATTGATATAAATGAAGATGTGCTGTTAAAAACAGACCTGCGGACATTGTGGTCAGAGACCCTGATTGAATTACTACATGATGCGGTTAAGGAAGACTGGTCTGACAAGGCCATAAAGGACATCATCAAGGAACTTTATAATAAAGGTTACAAAACAGAACAGCTGATGATGATGCTAGACGAGAAGATTGGACCAGAAGCTGCAACCAAATTGGCAAGATTTGTAATATAAAATATCTTCTCCACACCCCACAAGGGGGTACATGGTACTCAAAGCATAATTGAGTCGTACAGGGGAAAACAGGGGACTAACCTGTTATGAAACTAATCAGTATTTTAAGTGCGCGTGAGTCTGTTCTGGATGGGCAGCTCTTTCGTACCTCATCATTACGTAATCTCATCGTCTTTAGTATTTTCTTTATTCTGCTCCTTGCCTGTGTTGGGCATTACACCTGGTATTTTTTGACATATTCGGTTGGGTTCTGGGGGAAACTTGCTTACCTGTGGTTCGGGTTCTGGTTTGGTCTGTTTGCCTGGTTTGCCTGGTCACGATTCAAGGCCTGTTTGTTGCCGTCGAACTGGTTGGTGAAAACCAGTCCGGATCGTCTGTTGATAAAATTTCGTTCCTTCCAGAATTATTACTACCCGGAAACTGATCCTGTTGTGATTGAACTCAATTGGCGCGAGATTGACTGGGTACGTAAGACCAGGGAAACCTCAACCAGGCCTGGTTCTGATGGTGCTGTAACTGAATTCTTTACTTATCTCGATTTGAAACTGCACATATCTGAAAACGAGTTAAAAAAGATAAAAGATGCATTGGGAAATGAAAGAAACAATAAACCTTTAATGTCTGCTGTGGGTGAATTGAAGCATGAACTATTTCAGACAAGAAAGCGTAAGGCACCTGAATTTGAGATTGATGGTATAAAAAATCGTTTGCGCAATGAAAAGATAGTCAGGCATCAACAGAAAAAACAAACTGGTGGTAAGCATCATGATTACCCGGTCCGCCTGGTTAATGATAATGTCCTGCGACTACGCTGGAATGCAATAAAGCCGAATATTAAAAAGGCACAGGCGTATTTTTCTGATTACACTCGGCTCGAAAGTGATATTAAGATTGAATCCGATTCAACCGGAGACTTCAAGGGAAAGGTACTGGATGACATGATCCTGGATCGAGTGGTTAAAGGCGATACGATGGATGCGATGGCTCTGGTTAAAAAACATTATGGTTTTAGCACAACAGATGCGAAAAACTTTATTGATGAGTTGATGGATACAGTTTCCAATCCTGAGCCTGATCAATAATTGATTACATAATAATTATGGGACAATCACTCCCGGCATCAAATAAGACACAGTAGAAAAAAGATAATCAGTGTTAGGATTCCACCCGGAACTGGCTGTGCCCATTTAATAACTCCATCTTGGATTGATAAATAATGTGTATTGCGTCGCAATAATCAGGTAAATTATTTAAGTTATTGTTATTTAAGTAGAATTAACAATTACCCATATTGTGATGCTTGATTCAGGTGCTCCAATATGTGTCATCGAGAGGCCATGACGATGTTTTATGGTGCCCATAGATTCAGTTGAATGGGAT
>QNEM01000345.1 GCA_003645215.1 Gammaproteobacteria bacterium | reverse complement strand
GTAAGCAGATGAGATATGCAGTTCAAACGTGCTCTTTTCTTGTCATCACCGTTCACTACATTCCACGGTGCCCATTTGCTGTCAGTGGTCTCGAACATACGGTCTTTAGTACGCGAGTAATCATACCAGCGGCGATGGGATTCCAAGTCCATCGGACTCAGCTTCCAATGTTTGCGGGGATCTTTAATACGGTTTTCGAAGCGGCGTGTCTGCTCTTCTTTGCTGACCTCAAACCAGTATTTGATCAGAATAATACCATCTTGAATAAGGTAGTTCTCGAAAGCCGGGACATTTTTCAAAAACCGTTTGTATTGATCTTTGGTGCAAAATCCCATTACCGGCTCGACATTAGCGCGATTATACCAGCTGCGGTCGAACAGTATCATCTCACCGGCCGCTGGAAATCGTTCGATATAGCGTTGCATATAGAGCTGGCTTTTCTGACGCTCATCAGGGCTTGGCAAGGCATTAACCCGAAACACTCGCGGGCTGGTACGCTCCAGAATGCGCTTGATGGTTCCGCCCTTACCTGCCGCGTCCCGCCCCTCGAATAACACGATAACCCGCAATCCTTTTTCAACTATCCACTCCTGAAGTCGACACAACTCAACCTGCAGTTTGTATAGTTCCTTCTCATATTCTTTTTTGGAGAGTTTTTTAGATGTTTTTTTACTCACAGGATTTTCCTTGTTTCAGATGATTTAAGAAGACCAATTCAACCGGAATATAAAGTGACAGGGTATATATGACTATAGCAATCACAGGTATCAATTTAGTCTAGATTCGATTCAATGTCAAAATAAAGTATCGCCGATTCATTACAGGATTGTTTTTTTATGGCTCAATACATGATTTAAAAATTACTGCTTTCTGCCATGAATTTCGGGCTGAATAATATACTTGATTACAAGAGGCTTTCTACATAATTACGCCCTCTTTTTTTTGCTTTATAAAGAGCAATATCCGCTCTCTTGATAATTTCTTCTACCTTTGATTTAAAAGCACCCTCATCCTAACCTTCTCCCAGAGGGAGAAGGGACTGGTTACGGATACAGGTTTTATTTTGCTTTAACTGTCCGGTTTCTGCCTTCTTTTTTCGCATCATATAACGCCTTATCGGCTTGTAAAATCAGATCTTTGATGGAATTATTTTCTTTTTGGTATTCTGCAACACCAAAGCTGGCCGTGAGTGAACCAAATGGCTCAAAAGAATTGTTTTCAATTAATTTTCTCAATTTTTCAGCCATAACACAGGCATTATTGGCATTGGTTTTTGGGCAGATCAACAGAAACTCTTCTCCACCCCAGCGTCCAAGAAGATCGGTGTTACGAATATTATTATTAACCAAACTGGAAAACTCAATCAGAATGGTATCTCCTACCTGATGGCCGAATTGATCATTCACGGATTTAAAATAATCAATATCAATAATAATGATACTGAATATTTGCTGATAGCGCTGATAGAGTTTTTCCTGCTGTTCCAGAATATCATCTAATTTAACTCGATTATAAATTTGCGTCAGTTTATCCGTCACTGAAATCAATTCCAGCTGAGCATTGTATTTTTTCAAGACGTAATAACGATACAGGAAAAAAGACAGCAGCAGCATAATGCCCGCCAGCCATTTCTTGATATCTCCATAATTCACTACTTTTTCATAGCGTATAGCCAGCCATTGATTGAGAATATTCTGCTTCTGTTTTTCTGAAATAGAAGCAATGGCTTTTTCAAAAATACTATGCAGTAAAGGTTCATCACTGCGTGTGGCTACACCCAACTGCCATTTTTCGTCAAATTTTCCAGCAATTTTTAATTCACCGACGAAGTTACGTTGAAATTCATAACCAATAGTGACCAATGTACCAATAAATCCATAGAGTTCCCCCTGGTTCACCATTTCCAGTCCCTGATTCAGAGAATCAACATCGATAATATCCATGGCAGGATATTTGTCTCTTAGAATTTCACCAAAGGCGTAGCCTTTGACAACACCCAGCTTTTTATCCGTAATAGTAGAGATATCGGCAATAAAGAACTCATCCATTTTTGTTGCGACAACCACTGGAATGGAAAGATAAGGCCGGGTAAAATTCATGTATTGCCTGCGTTCTTCTGTCGCCATAGCCAGGGAGTAAATATCACATTTTCTGGCTTTGGCAAACTTAATGGACTGCACCCATGTCACTGTAGGTATGAGAACAATAGGTATCTCCATCTTCTTTTCCAAAATAGCCATATATTCAGCAGTCATACCAATATGTTTACCCCTTTCGATTTTTTCTAAAGGCATCCAGTCGGGATCAATACACATGGTAATTTGTTTTTTCTGTTGTAGATAATCTATTTCCTGAGCAGACAGATTAATATCTATCCGATCAGTATCTGCCAGCACAAACTGACCATACGAGCAATACAGCAGGATAAAAACAAATCGAAAGAAATGGCGTTTTGACATTCTATAACACACAATAAGAGAGTCTCGCAGCTTTTTAACAATTGTCCGGCAGTACAGAAAAAACACTACTGCTGCTTCAGCAGCAGAGTAACGAATTCCTCGACCGGCAATGGTTTTGAAAAATAATAGCCCTGAAAAAATGCGCAGTTATGCGCACGTAAAAATTCAACCTGTTCCGTGGTTTCAACACCTTCCGCAATCACCTCCATACCAAGATGTTTTGCCATAACAATAATGGTATCCACAATCGCATCATCATTATTATCTTTTGTCACGTC
>QNEM01000344.1 GCA_003645215.1 Gammaproteobacteria bacterium | reverse complement strand
GATTATGGTATTGCTAAAGAACGCTTGAGTGCCTGGGGTGTCGGATACCTCTCACCTGTAGCAAGTAATCGTACCGAAGCAGGACAAACAAAAAATCGAAGAGTTGAACTGGTTGAGCAATAAAGTGAATGGATATAATCAGGTAATTGACGTTCAATATCCCTTGCCACACAACCATTTTTCAGTGTACGCTGATACTTACGGGTTAATACCGCGACAACCCTGCCCATTAGCCACTGATACAAGAATAGGAATCCAATAATTTTCCCAGCAATCCCGGTGAGTGCAATTATGTATAACATTTAAACAGGCAGATGGTCGTTTGTTAGCATATTGTAAAATAGCATGTTGAGGTATCACTTGGTCTTTATCACCAATAAAATGATATTCACGAATAGATTTGGGCAATGAGGTACGTTGAGCCGGGCTTAAGGAGCCCTTGAGTGTGGTATAACCATGTTGTTCTGTCCATGCTCTGACATCTAGATTCCCGGCCAGAGTTATTATTGTATCTACCTCCTTTATCCGTTCGGCCATTAACACTGCCAATGTGCCGCCTCCACTATGACCAATCAGTGTGACTTGTTTTATATGCCGAGAATGAATTAGCTTATTCAAGGCTGATACCATACTGGTAACCACCTGTTTAGAATAGCGGCCATGAGTCCATAGCCAGGGATTACAGTTTGATTCGATTACCATACCATGATAACACGGTCTGCCAAGATAGATATTTGAAATAGGATCCTGGTTCATTAGATTTAGCATCAATGGTTGCTTCGGGGTAGGGTCCCGTGCAATAAAACGTTTGCTTATCCAGGGTAGACCATCTCCTTCTATATAGACATGCCATCGGTTTGCGCTGCTTTGTTCTTTAAGATAAATGACATGTGTATAACCTTGACCTGGGATAGTAAGCCTGGTGAAATTATTGGCAAGTGCGTAGCGGTCAGCTATAAGTACTGATGATGAACATCCAAAAATTGACCAGGTTAATATCAGGATGGCTAACCATGAAGCAAAGCGTCCGTTTGTTTTTCCGGAATATCTTCGGAACATTAATGATCCTGAATCATTATTGTTGAGTATAGGAGGGTACATATATGCTGTTTTACTTTTTATTGTTGTACTTTTTTTGTTTTATTTAGGGCTATCATCCTTTCACAAGTAAAAACTCTCCACCACCGTGACCTGCATGTTGGATAGGGGCATAGGTTGGTATTTGGTTAAATCCTTCAGTGGCGGCTTTTCTTTCAACTTGTATTGATACTTTTTGATAAATCTGGTAAGCATCAATGACACCATTGCCTTTTTCCAGCTCATCCAGAAAGACACTTGCAAAAACTGAGTGCTCACCACTCCCGGTATCAAGAACAGGCCCCAGACCTCCTGATGTTAGCACTGTGCGGGATCTGGTTTTAGTCATTAGTTTTAACCATTTTTGCAAATGTTGCTCATTCATTTGAGTATTCAGGCGCGGTATGGAAGATCGCGTCATAGAACCGGAATAACAGGAATCGGCCACAACCAGAATATGCTTTGCTTTTATTGTATTGAACAAATCAGTAATGGCGGTATTGGATATCCAGTTTGCAGTGTTTCCCTTTTCCGCATCGACAGGTAGCCAATAACCCTGTTTAGTTGACTTTTCAATTTCTCCATGTCCTGCATAATAAATGAGCAGATTATCTTTTTCCGATAACTTGCCTTTAATTTCATTAATGGCTGATAAGACGGTATATCTGTCTGCATTGGTAATGAGCAGTGTTTCAAATCCATATTGGTTTTTCAGGAGTGCTGAAATCCTGCGTGCATCATTTACTGCAGTTTTCAATTCAGGATAGTTACTGTACTCATTATTACCAATCACAAGTGCATAATATTGGCCAAAATCAATGTCCTTTGCAGTTCGGCCAACTTTTGAAGCAAACGACTCAGATATATCTGAAGTTTCATCTGTAATCAGCATAAAAACAAGTTTTTCTGTTTCTCCCTGATTGGCTGTCGCTAATATTGTGACCATGGTTTCTTTGCTTGAAACCGGTACGGCTGAATGAAACAAACCCTCTCTATCAACCGAAAGACGTCGCCCATTTATGCTTGCTGATTGTAAACCTGATTGTGAAGTAATTCTGCCACTCACCACATGAGCGGTACTACCGGATCTGACTCGTAGGGAAGGTTCGCTACCGCGAGTAGCAAACATGGGCAGTTCATGGATCTCTATAGAGGGCCTGTTCAATTGCTCCTGCTGCTTAACAACCTGGTGTTCCAATGCTGATATAGCCTGTGTTTGCTGCTTTACCAGTTGTAATTGATTTTGGTAAGTTTTCACTAATTCTGCTGTATCTGTACCTGCCTTTTTTTGTTGCTCAATCTGTCTCTCCAGTTCCCGGGTTTTTTCAGAAGTATCGTGTAATAATTGTTTACGATTTTTTAGTTGCTTACGGGTTTTGTTCAATGATGATTTTAATTGTTCAATCTGGCGATCACGGCTTTCAATTTCCTGTTTGAAGTGTTGATTTTGTTGCGCGGCTATCGTCTTCACTTTTTCGTCGATTGCTGAGGTGTATTCGATATCATCTGTAATTCCAGAGGCTCTTCTATACCAATTGAGTGCTAAGATTGAGTCAGCCTTAACACCCAATCCCTTCTCGTAAAGATAGCCAAGATTAATCTGTGCTCTGGAAAAATCCTGTTTTGCGGCTTTGGAATACCAGCTGAAGGCTGCTTTGTAATC
>QNEM01000343.1 GCA_003645215.1 Gammaproteobacteria bacterium | reverse complement strand
GGGTTATGCCGAACTACATTTACTAATGCTCGTCTTTCCCGCGAAAGCGGGAATCCAGTCAAATTATAATCCCCCCATTAATAACCGAAGTTAGAAGTAGAGGTTAAGCCGCATTCAGTAATTGTCTGGGTGGGTTACAGTTGCAGTAAGTCTGCGTTCTGTATTTAAAATAAATTCCTTTCCTTAGAAAATTCCGGCGAAACAACAGTTCCAGACAGTGTCTACTCAGGTTCGACGATACAAGTAGAGAAAATTATTAATGAAAAATGAATACTAAAAATAGAGCAATTAGTCTAAATGAAGCTAATGATTATCCTTGCTGCTCGATGATGATTTACGCAGGACGATGCCCCGGACGATGACGTAGAAGACAGGTGTCAAGAACAGCCCAACCATGGTCACTCCCAACATTCCGCTGAATACCGTGGTACCCAGTACCTGGCGCATTTCAGCCCCAGCACCCTGGGCCAGCATTAGCGGGACTACGCCAAGAATAAATGCAAAAGCAGTCATTAAAATAGGTCGTAAACGTATTTGTGCTGCCTCAATAACCGCCTCAATGTGGTTTTTTCCCTGATCTTCGCGTTGTCTGGCAAATTCCACCATGAGGATAGCGTTTTTACTCGCCAGACCGATGAGAACGATAAAACCAATCTGTGTCAGAATATTGTTATCCATTCCTCGTAGCCAGACACCCATCAATGCAAACAGTATACATAAAGGCACAATCAATATAATAGTGATTGGCAAAGACCAGCTTTCATATTGTGCAGACAGTAACAAGAAGACGAATAAAACACTTAATGGAAAAATAATTATGCCAACGTTACCACCCAGTTTTTCCTGTAAAGCAATCTCGGTCCATTCATAACTGATGCCTGTGGGTAATATCTGGCCAGCAAGTTTTTCCATTTCTACTAATGCTTCACTGGTGCTTATACCGGGCGCAGTGGAGCCTTGTAATTCAGCCGCAGGGTAGAGGTTATATCGAACCAATCGGTCAGGTCCCTGGATCTGTTTTATCTTGACAATCGAACCCAGCGGCACCATTTCACCATCAGTATTTTTTGCACGCAGGCGCATGATATCTATCGGTTCCAGACGATGAGGTGCATCAGCCTGTGCAATTACCTGGTAGGTTTTGCCAAACAGGTTGAAGTCATTCACATAAAGCGAGCCCAGGTAGATTTGTAATGTTTCAAATACATTTTCTACTGGTACGTTCAACATTTCTGCACGAGTGCGGTCAATATCCAGGAAGTACTGTGGAGTACTGGAATCGGTAGTGCTGAATACCTGCATCAATTTAGGGTTTTTGTTGGCGGCGCCTGCGAGTTCCCAGGTTGCGGCTTCAAGTACCGGTAAACCACGTCCACTTCGATCTTGTATGATCATCTTGAAGCCACCACCACGTCCCATTCCGCGTACAGGTGGAGGATCGACAACATAAAAAGATGCATCTTGAATAGTACTCAGTGCACCATAGAGTTGACCAACAATAGCGTTGGATGACTGGCCTTCGTCGCGTTCTTCGAATGGTTTTAACAATATAAACATGGCCGCAGCATTACTGGCTGTGGTAAAAGTTGCTGCGGATAATCCGACAATTGATACAATGTTTGTCGCCCCCGGATTTTGTTGTATGATTTCAGTGGCTTTCTCTACTACTTTATTTGTTCTCTCCAAAGAGGCACCGTTAGGTAACTTAACAACAACAATCAAATAACCCTGATCCTGATGAGGAATAAATCCACCAGGGACTTTCTGGAACATGAGATAAGTAGATGCAATCAATATCATAAAAATACACATCATGATAATTGGTCTGTGTACGAGAATACGGATCACATTACCGTACTTTTCCCTTGTATAAGAAAATAAATAATTAAATGCACGGAAAAATAAATTGGGTTTACTGGTCTCGCCATCACCGTTATTGATATGTTTGGGGGCTCTCAATAATATTCTTCCAAGAGCCGGGCTAAGCGTTAATGAGTTGAAAGCCGAGATGACGGTGGCAACTGAAATGGTCAGGGCAAATTGTTTGAAAAATGCGCCGGGTATACCACCAATAAATGCAGTAGGGATAAATACAGCTACCAAAACCAGTGCCATGGAGATCAATGCACTGCCGACTTCTGTCATAGTGATTCTTGCTGCATCTCTCGGAAGCATGCCTTTTTCCAGGTTTCTCTGGATATCTTCGACAACAACAATCGCATCATCTACGACAATACCAATGGACAGGACTATCCCAAACAATGACAGGCTGTTTAATGAATAGCCAACGAATGACATAACAGCAAATGTACCAATAAGTGACACCGGGATCGCTACGATAGGGATCACGGCAGCGCGCCAGGATTGCAGAAAAACAATAATGACCAGCACAACAAGGAGGATGGCCTCAAAGATCGTCAAATAAACCTTATGAATAGATTCTTCGATGAATTCAGTCGGGTTATATACAATGCGATAGGCGAGACCTTGCGGAAAGGATCCGGAAAGTTTTTCCATGGTGTTAATAATCTGATCGGCAGTTTCCAGGGCGTTACTTCCTGGACGCTGAAAAATTCCGATTGCGATAGCACTTTTACCATTAAGATAACTATTTCTTACATAATCACGGCCACCGATTTCAATTCGAGCAACATCTCGCAGACGAGTAAGTCTTCCGTCCTCCCCTCGCTTCACAATGATATTATTAAATTGATCAGGATCTTTTAAACGCCCCTGAGCTGTGAT
>QNEM01000342.1 GCA_003645215.1 Gammaproteobacteria bacterium | reverse complement strand
GCTCCAGTTCCAGACTTTTAGTGGTTCCTTGTTTGATAAAGGCAACACTTCAACTGTCAGTTCCGGTAGCGTCAAAATGGCACAGCTATGATTAAATTTTGTACTGCCTGGATTGATTGTCAGTGTATTGCCTAATCTTTCTGCAAATACCTGGTGGGTATGACCCACGATTAACACGTCATAATCAAATTCCTCCAGGGCGTCTTGCCATAAGGCTTTCCGAACTGGCATGAGCTCACCATCCTCGTCCAGTAAATTAATACCATGCCTGTTTGAATGGGGAGGACTTGCATGCACAACATGCAGATGTTTTCCTTCAGCAGAGAAATCCAGGGTTTCAGGTAAGGCTGAAAAAAAATCTTTAATCCATTTTTCTTCTTCCGGGGCAGCTTCGTTTAGATACCAGATGTCATGATTCCCCGAGATTATCTGGCATTTACTTTCAATCAATAAGCTGACCGTTTGCTCAAGCTCTTCCCCATATCCGGCGATGTCCCCGGCACAGATGACAACATCGACATGATTTTGTCGGAATAGTGTTAATGCTTCTCTGAGAGGTTCAACTGTTGCGTGAACATCGCTGATTAAACCAATCTTCATTTTAAAGATAAATATGTTGCCCGCTCAGAAGCTCGAATATTTCATGCTCAGGTGCTTCAACATCCATTTTATCATCGCTTACATTAGCAACTTCATAACCAAAGTTTTTTAGTTTCTCGACATAGAATTCTATCGATGGTGCTTCTTCGGGCAGGTGGTCTGCGCTTCTGTGAAAATCGTGCAATCTATCGAGGGTTAGGGTCAGGAACCCTGTTTCCCGGTTGTATTCAGTCATATTATTTCCTTTCGTCAAAATGAATTAGTATTTAGCGATATTAGACGGTTTCTATTGGTTATACTTGATTAAGATTAAGTTTGTATCATTTTGAGGGCCCAGAAATGAAAGCAACGAGATGAAAGCAACTGCGGAATTACAGGTCATCCCGCTTTGTAGCGGTGTTTCCGTCAGGGAAGAGATCATACGTGTTGTTGAAATGCTAAAGGGCCATGGCTTCATTATCGAGACCCATGCTTCCGGGACTAACATTGAAGGTGAAATGTCGGAAATCCTCGCGGCTGTTGAACAGATTCATGAAACCCTGCACGAAGAAGGCACTGCGCGTATCCTGAGTTATCTGAAACTGGAAACCCGCACCGACAAGACACCGACCCTGGTTAGTAAACGGCTATAGCTTGTATCTGTACTTATGAACAAATACAGGCAACTGGGTAATACAAACATTGAAGTCTGTACCATTGGTTTGGGCGCTATGCCTTTATCTCTGGATGGGCGACCGGATGAAGCACAGGCTTTAGATGTTATTGAGGCCTTTGTTGCTGGTGGGGGTAATTTTATTGATTCTGCCAATGTCTATTGTATTGATGACTCTGATGTAGGACACAATGAGAAATTAATCGCCAGGGCCTTATCAAAACTGGAAGACGCAAAGAATATAATTGTTGCCACCAAGGGCGGCCTGAGACGGCCCAGTGGTGGTTGGACGGTTGATGGCAGTCCTGAGTGGTTAAGACAGTCATGTGAAAAAAGTTTGCAGGATCTGAATACTGATTCAATATTTTTATATCAATTACACGCACCCGATCCGGATGTGCCATTGACTGATTCTGTCGGCGAACTTGCACGACTCAAGGCTGAGGGCAAGATTCATCACATTGGTTTATCTAACGTCACTGTTGAACAAATCCAGTTAGCTCTTTCCATAACAGACATCATATCTGTGCAAAACCGGTGTAATCTGTTTGAGCAAACCTCATTTGAAAATGGTGTGGTTAAATTCTGTGAGGAACATAATATTAGCTTTATTGCACACAGTCCTGTCGGCGGACATTTCCAACATGCACAGCGTGCTGAGGATAGGTTGTTAAAAAAACTGGCTGAAAAGCATGCTGTATCCACATATCAAATAATGCTCGCGTGGTTATTAAACAAGAGTCCGTCAATATTGGCCATACCGGGGGCAAGCAAGATCAGTAGTATCACGGACAGCCTGCGAGCAATTAATGTGGAACTCAGTAAGGAAGACATGCAGTTGCTTGAAAAACAACAGGGATCAGGCTGTGCCTAATTCAGAGTCCTGTATATAAATATTTTTTTCAGGGTTTGCCGACGGTTTTGAATCAGTGAATTTTGCAGCAATTGTATGATGCTTTCTTCTTCCAGTTTTCCATAGCTCGTGCCCAATAGTGGCATGGCCAATGTCTTGATCCTGTATTTATCGCAATGTGCCAGAATGTTTAATATTGCTTCTTCGATCCATGTTTTCTCACCAATGGGTGTGTGTTCAACATCATAAACAATGGCAATAAACCTTATTGGTACAGACTGTTTAACCAGAACATTGCCGACTTTTTCACATGTTTGCTGTTCCATCTTTTTTACCATCGCCGGAAAACTTTCAATCGTATCCAGGATGACGGGTGACTTGCCCAGTATCAGGTTGGTGTCCTGTTCTTCGACAACGGCATCAACATTTAACAGGGCAGGATCAGTTTCTGTGAACTGGATAACGGTGTTGCCAGCGATGTGGACCAGTTGAGTTAGTGTGCTTCCCATGACTTAAAGCATAGCAGTAAAAGTGAAAGATTTAACTGCTTATGTATTTTACAGGATTGCCTTTAAAGCTGAATCCAGGGATTCATATTGAAAAGTAAATTCCTGCTCTATCAATCTTTCAGGCAGTACCTTT
>QNEM01000341.1 GCA_003645215.1 Gammaproteobacteria bacterium | reverse complement strand
TGCGGTTAATGATGCTTATCTCGATGGTTGTGTTGTTAAACCCCGTTTATGCCGAGACTGCCTTGCTTGACGTCAAGGTGCGGCATGACAGGAAGTTTGATTTCAGTCAGCTGAATAATAATTACCAGTGGGTAAAACGAAAGGACTCTTCCAGGGATCTTGTGGCATCAAATGATCCTGATATCAATGAGTATTTTTTATCAGTTGTTAATAAAAACCTGGCAGCCAGGGGTTACCAGCAGAGCTTTGATGGTAGTGCAAGCTTTGGCGTGGATTACGAGATTATTATCAAGTCGAGTGGTGTCCAGAATTCACTGGAGGATTATGCTGAGCAGATTAGAAGAAAAAGATTAAGTACGACCAGTATCCCAAGCCTTCCCAATATCAAAAATATGAAAGAGGGCACCATCGTCTTGAACATTATGAATATGGAAACGGGTTACCTGATCTGGATAGGCTATGCAGAGGCAGTGGTCGTCGAAAAGAAGAACAGGGAAGAATTGATTGACCAGGCGATTTCAAAAATGCTCGCTAAATTTCCACCTGAATAATAATTTTGAGTAAATAAAAACATGCCATTAGTAAATATATCAATATTAAAAGGTAAATCACCGGAATATATCAAGGCAGTTGCCGATGGTATTAATTCTGCTGTCATCGAAACCATGGGTTTTCCTGATGACGATCGTTATCAAATCATTCATGAACTTGAGCCACACTGTTTACAATTGCAGGAGCGGACTGGCGATCGAGTCATGATGCACCTGACCATGAGGGCAGGTCGATCGGATGAATCAAAACAGGCTTTCTATGCCAGGGTGGTTGAAAATCTTGCCGCTGATCCGGGCATTGATCCCGCAAACGTATTAATCACAATTGTTGAAAATCACGACATCGACTGGTCGTTCCGTGATGGTGTTGCTTCGTTTATGGTTTAGACTCTTGGTGCTGTGTCATCGCTGCTTGCAGCGCAATGTCATTCCCGCGAAGGCGGGAATGACCACCATGGATGGTGGGAATGCAAAATGATTGTAGGAACAATCATTGCCCAGTATTTTGACTAGACTCCCGCATTCGCGGGAGTGACGATCAATATTCCGTTAGTTTGCTACGGGGTGGTTTAACGACTACAAACAGGGCAGTTCGGGTCTTTGTTGAGTTTCGCGGTGTGCCATTCCATATGCATTACATCCAGCAGTAATAACCTGCCTTCCAGTGTTTCTCCCAGGTTCATTATAATCTTCATGGCCTCACAGGCCTGAATGCTGCCGACAATCCCGAGTAAGGGAGAGATCACCCCATTGGCTGTACAAGTTTGCTCTACTTCTGCTTCGTTACCATACAGGCAGCGATAACAGGGCGAGTCTTCATGGCGACTATCAAAGACACTGACCTGTGCCTCAAAACGAATCGCCGCACCAGATACTAAAGGGGTTTTATGTTTCACGCAGGCATCATTGATGGCAAAGCGTGTTTGAAAGTTGTCACTACAATCGAGCACGACAGTAGATAATTTAATCTGTTCTTCCAACTCTTCGTTTTCAATCTTGTGATCAATCTTTGTAACCTGTATTTCAGGATTAAGCTCCAGCAAATGTTCTGCAGCTGAATCTACCTTGAGCCGGCCGATATCTTTGGTTGCATGCACTATTTGTCTTTGCAGGTTGGAGATATCAACTTCATCAAAGTCGACCAGTACAAGATGACCGACACCGGCCGCAGCAAGATAAACAGATGAAGATGAACCCAGCCCACCCAGTCCTATGATCAGGACACGCGCATCTGTCAGTCGTTGCTGACCTTCAGCATCAATTTCCGGCAGCATCATTTGTCTGCTGTAGCGTAGTAGTTGGTCGTTATTCATATTTATAATTTATATATAAAGTTATGGAATCTCTATTTAATTTCTCAGGGTGATTACCACTATTTACAACATATTGTCATTCCAGTAAAAAGCTGGAATGACCACCATGGATGGTGGGAATACAATATGATTGTAGGAACAATCATTGTCCAGTAGTTTGACTAGACTCCCGCATCCGCGGGAGTGACGATTAAAAGAGGCACCCTTGGTTCATTTAATTATTACCCATATTTATAACCCAGGGTAATTCTATCTTGCCCAGATAAATCCTGAAATGTTTTAACCCGTTTGAAGTCGTGTTTCAGGAATGCCTCCTGAACTAATGGTTTTTGATCATAACCATGTTCAATTAATAGACAAGCGTCGCTGGCAAGGTAGTGCTTTGCATTCTCAACAATCATATTAATTGCCTGCATCCCGTCAGCACCAGCAACAAGTGCCAGCTCAGGTTCAAATCGCACATCCCCCTGTGATAAATGTTCATCATCCTGTCTGATATAAGGAGGGTTACTCACAATTAAATCAAATGGTTGTGACGGAATATTTTTATACCAGTCACTGAGATGAAACTGAATGTTTTCTATTCGATGAGTTTCAGCATTTTCCTTTGCTATCGTTAAGGTATTTTTATTAATATCGGTGGCAACGATCTTGCAGTCTGGCCTTTCAGAGGCAATAGCAATGGCAATAGCACCGCTACCGGTGCCGAGGTCCAGGATATTAAAAGCAGCATTTTCAGGAATCATCTGTAGCGCTGTTTCCACCAATAGCTCGGTTTCCGGTCTTGGAATCAAGGTGTCCTTATTGACAGTCAATTCCAGTGACCAGAATTCTCTCTTGCCTGTGAGATGGGCTATCGGGTGGCCCTGCTGTCGTTGTTCAATCAAGGACTGGAAC
>QNEM01000340.1 GCA_003645215.1 Gammaproteobacteria bacterium | reverse complement strand
TTGACTGAGAAATTGTGCATCAAGCAGGTTTTGTGTTGAACAGGGTCCGTCAGTTGTTAAGGGTACATGCAGGGTAATAATATCTGCAGAAAGTAACTCTTGAAGATCCTGATATTTCTCATCTCCACATTTATCTTTTAATGGCGGATCATTTATGATGGTCTTGACACCCAATACCTCAAGCAACTCAACAACACAAGCACCCACTTCACCGCAGCCGAAAACTCCGACTGTTTTATCCCTGAATTTAAAATCGTGCTGGTCTGCGAGGACAAAAAGACTACTGAGGACATATTCGGCAACAGATCTGGCATTACTGCCTTTAGCGTGGGCAAAGCCGATGTTGTTTCTTTCCAGATAATCCAGGTCGATATGGTCCAGACCGCTGGTAGCCGTAGCCACAAATTTAACCTGACTGTCTTCGAGTAAATCTGCATTAACAGCGGTAACGGATCGCAGCAACAGAACATCAGCATCATGAATTTTCTCGGCAGTGATTTCACGCCCATTACAAAGAGTCACTTCTGCGAATTCGGAAAATGCCTGAGCGACGTGGGGGATTTGTTGATCAGCGACAATTTTCATATAAATAGCCCCACTGATTGATAACGCACATGCATTCAGCCTGCGTGAGATTTGTCATCAACAAGTGATGACAAATAGTAATGCTAAATATGACTTTCCTGGTCTGCGCCTTCTTTCTCGACAGCCATCAAGTCTTCTTTGGTAATACCCAAGGCCAGGGTCACCGGGCTGGCAACAAAGATAGATGAATAGGTACCAATCAGGACACCAATAATCAGTGCTGCAGAAAAACCGTGGATGATTTCACCACCAACAAGGAACAGGGCCATTAATACAAGCAAGGTTGTGAGAGAGGTTATAACGGTACGACTCAGTGTCTGATTCAACGAGGCATTCATCACTTCAATCGGGGTCGCTTTACGCATTTTATGAAAATTTTCACGAATACGATCAAACACCACGATGGTATCGTTTAGTGAATAACCAATCACCGCCAACAATGCCGCAAGCACAGTTAAATCAAAATCCATCTGCAGAACTGAAAATACACCGATAGTAATGATGACATCATGGACCAACGCTGCGATTGCACCGAATGAAAAACGCATCTGGAAACGTAATGCGACATAAATCAGGATCCCTAACAGGGCATATATCATCGCCAGCCCCCCATCTTCAGTCAGTTCTTCACCAACCTGAGGTCCGACAAATTCGACCCGTCGCATTTCTACTGCCTGTCCACCGGATCGCAATAATTCCAGAATCAAGCCACTGATTTCTGCTGTGTTAACACCTTCCCTGGGTGCAACACGAATCAGGATATCGCTGGCACTGCCAAAATACTGAACTGTTGCTTCACCAAATTCTGAAGCAGCCAGGCCACTACGAATACTTTCAAGTTCAACTGCCTGATCGTAGCCGACTTCGACCAATGTCCCTCCGGTAAAATCAACACCAAGATTCAGACCTTGAATAGCAAGTGAGGCAATGGAAATAATAATCAGGATGGAAGAAAAGATTACAGCATGCTTGCGCTTGCCCATAAAATCGATGTTTAATTTTTCTTTTAAAAGTTTCATTCTAATAGATTCACTCTTGTAGTCTCACAGCAACTAAATTCTTAATTTGCTCAACTTACGTCCGCCGTAAGTCAGATTAACCAATGCGCGTGTCACCATGATCGCAGTAAACATGGAACAGATAATGCCCAGTGATAGTGTCACCGCGAAGCCCTTGATTGGACCGGTTCCAAAACTGAACAACACCATTGCCGCTATCAAGGTTGTAATATTGGCATCGGCAATCGTTGAAAATGCCTTCTCATAGCCTGCATGGATACTGGCTTGTGGAGAATTTGCATTGCGGATCTCTTCGCGGATACGCTCAAAAATAAGTACGTTGGCATCCACAGCCATACCCACGGTCAACACAATCCCGGCAATGCCTGGCAAGGTCAGTGTTGCCTGTAACAAGGACAATAGAGAAACAATCAGCACCAGGTTCAGGGTCAGTGCAACATCAGCAAACAAACCGAACACACGGTAGTAAACCGCCATGAAGATCAACACCAGGATAAAACCAATCTTCACTGAGTTAAAACCCTGGGCAATATTATCTTTACCCAGACTTGGGCCCACGGTACGTTCTTCAACAATCTCGATAGGTGCGGCCAGGGCACCGGCACGTAATAATAAAGCCAGGTTACGCGCTTCCTGTGTTGAGCCCAGACCAGTGATATGGAATCTTTTTCCTAGCTGTTCCTGAATTGTCGCGGCATTGATGACTTCCTCGATTTTTTTCCTTTTCTTGACCATTTCACCGTCTACATCAACAGTTTCTGTCTTGGTTTCGATAAAGACAACGGCCATACGCCTGCCGACATTATCACGTGTTGCATTGCTAAATTGTTTGGCACCTTTACCATCCAGGGTAATGGAAACATCAGGTCCACCGGAGCGTTGGTCGATACCGGATGCTGCATCAATAATTGAATCACCAGTCAGCATCACACGTTTCTTCAACAGCAACTGTCCACCGCTTCTATTAGCGTAAAGACGTGAACCTGCTGGTACCGGCCCATCAATGGCGTCCTGTACAGAATGATCGTCATCAACCAGACGGAATTCCAGTGTCGCAGTTGCGCCAAGAATTTCTTTCGCCCTGGCAGTATCGTGAACGCCAGGCAATTGCACCACAATACGTTTCAGTCCCTGTTGTTGAATCACAGGCTCGGCAACACCCAATTC
>QNEM01000339.1 GCA_003645215.1 Gammaproteobacteria bacterium | reverse complement strand
CTGCTTCAGTTTGCCAGTTATAGAGATGCCAGCAGGGTAGTGAATTGGATAGATGGATTAGAGGGAGCTATTACCAGTGATCCTTTGATAGTTGGGAAGGAAACAATTCTGTTTGAGGGGAAGGCCCTGACCCGTGGACAGGCTGCAGATGGAAAATGGAAGGTGATGCCTGTCTATTGATGAGGCCTGTCTATTAATTCTGGATGGTAATCAGTACCCTGGAACCCGATGCTCCTATATACCCCTGGCTGCAGCCCAGCATGCTGTAGCTAATAGAATGGTGATTGCGGGAATTAAATAGCCTGAGGTACTCATCCAGGCAGATGAGCTTCTCCTTTTGGTGCTGGTGAACAGAGGAGGTTTGGCCATCTACAATTCCGTTATCGGTGACCATGGCCAATACTCCCAATTCGGTTTTGTATACAGAGATCTCTATCCGACCTCCTTCCCCATTCTGGATCAGACCGTAGGTGATGGCTTTTTCAGCAAATGTCTGGATTAGTGATCTGGGCACGACCAGTTCGGTGTCCACCTCAGAATCTACAAAACACTTCCATGAAAGCTTCCCTTGATACCTGTGAGCTTCATTTTCAAGAAACTCTTTTACGATTTCAATTTCTTGACCTAGCTTTAAATCAGTTTGATAAATCACCTTTATTTCTTTTTCTTGATTGCTAGATAAATAAAATAGAGGTGACTGAGAAACTACAAAAGGGACTAATGTATAAAGGGCAAGGTTTCTCTGACGGATCTCATGACTTATTACAGGAGCATTTTGCAGCCAAACAAGTTAACTATTTACCGCCGTACCAGAATCCACGGTTCCAGGTGTGTTCACGCAATTTCAATAGCAGATCTTCAGGGAGCTCAGGCAGATCGGATACAGCTGTATTCTGTATGGCCTGATTCTGATTCCTGATTCCCGGGATCACTGTGGAAACTGCTTCATGGCTCATGGCAAACTTCAGAGCCAGCTGAGGCATGGTGTACCCACTTCCTCTTAATTCTTCTTTGATCAGTTCAGTGCGTCGCACTCCTCTGGCCAGTCGGTCGCCTGCAAAATAGTAGCTGCGAAAATCATCCTTTCCAAACTGCTCATCGCCTTTGTATTTTCCCGTGAGAACACCTTCATCGAAAGCTACCCTCACGATGATTCCAGTTCCAGTCTCTTTGGCCACAGGTAGGATTTGTGCTGCGGGCTCCTGCTCAAAAATATTGTAAATCACCTGGAGCACATCAATGAATCCTTCACGCATAAGCTGCACCACACAATTCTGGTCATGCTCCGGTGTGGAGATCCCAATTTGCTTGATGAGACCTTCTGATTTCATTTTTTGGAGAATTTCAAGGGCCTTTGGTTGGTCGTTCCAGGCCCTGGTCCAGGTATGAAGCAGGAGTACATCCAGGCTTGAGACCTGCAGGTTGGTGAGACGCTCCTCCACATTTTCCCGAAGGTATTTCTCCGGATACCTCTCTTCAATCTTGCAATAGGGTGAGGGTGGCCACTTGCCCGGGGCGGGTGGAGTTTTGGTACAAACGGTAACCGCTTCAGGTCGCGATTTGAGGAATTCACCTATGATACGTTCCGATTTCCCGTTGCCATATCCCGCAGCGGTATCGATAAAATTCACACCCTGATCCAGGGCAATTTCAAGTGCTTCCAGAGAATCTGAGTCTTTCTGGTCACCCCAGCTGCCTCCAATGGCCCAGGCTCCAAATCCAATTTCAGAGATTTCCAGACCAGTTTTTCCAAATTTGCGATATTTCATCTTTTGATATATTAAATTCATTGAAACCCTATGGCTTCTGTTTGTAAAGTTAGTGAATTCCAATAATTGGATTCGCTATCTTTAGATCTCTTAAACAAATCAGGCCATATAAACTTTCCAAAATGAGAAATGCAGGCCTGGGAACAGCTGCAGTGGCAGGGTCTCCTTTCCTGACAGGTTGCACTGCTTCAGACGTGGATGCCCGAAAGATTACAAAGTTTTTTTCATCAGGGGATGTGATTCTTTTCCAGGGGGATTCCATCACCGATGCGGGAAGGGAAAAAAGGAACCAGCTGGCCAATAATGCAAGGTCTTTTGGTACAGGTTACGCAAATCTTGCAGCCTCCTGGTTGCTGGAGGAGCTGGCGGGTGAGAATCTGACCATCTATAACAGGGGAATCAGCGGGAATAAGGTTTACCAGCTGGCCGATCGGTGGGAACCCGATTGTATCGAGCTAAAATCCAATGTGCTGAGTATTTTGATCGGGGTGAATGATTACTGGCATTTCAGGAACGGGAAATACGATGGCACCCCTGAAATTTATGAAACCGATTTTCGGAAATTACTGACCCGGACCAAGGAGGCGTTGCCCGATGTAAAACTGGTGATTTGTCAACCCTTTATACTGAAGGAGACTTCCGCCGTAGATGAATCCTGGTTAGAACCGTTTAGTGCCTACCAGGATATTTCTGCAAAAATGGCCAGGGAGTTTCATGCAATATGGGTGCCTTTTCAGGAGGCTTTTGAAAAAGCCCTTGAGATTGCTCCTGCCGTATATTGGGCTGGGGATGGAGTTCACCCTTCCATGGCTGGAGCTCAACTTATGGCAGAGATTTGGTTAAGGGCGCTTGCCTGAGTTAATCGGCCTTGTTGTATTCGTCCTGCAATTCGGTGAAAATATTTTCAACTGTGGAGACAGATTTAACCCTGCCCGCATTGCTACCGACAAAAGCAAAACCATCTTTCAGATTCCCTTTAAAAGCAGCAAGTAAGGCTTCAGAAAT
>QNEM01000338.1 GCA_003645215.1 Gammaproteobacteria bacterium | reverse complement strand
CACCCCTTTGCAGCATCCGGTTAAACGACTAAAAGGCAAGAGCCGTCAACGAGCCATGCAAATCAAACGAACAGCTTCATCATGTTAGCCATTAACAAATCTTATGAGACTTAATGTTTAAGTCGATATTATTTGTGGAATATCAATAGCACCATATAATTGACTCATCTTATGAGTACAATTATTGAACAACTGCCCACATTAGGCGTAGGCACAAGCCTGAGCCTTTCATCCAAACCCGATCCAGTGGCACTGGTAAATAGTGCAGGTGGGCCAGGTTTTGTTGAATATGCTGGCCTGGTTGATGTTGATGCGGTCATTGAAGAGGTTGAACGTGTACGGGCGGCCGGCGCACCGGTACTATTTCATCCCTCGTATATTAATTTTTGTGGCTCTTTCGCCAACTCATCAGTTTGGCTTGAAGAAACAGCACGACACATAGAGGCAGTTAATTCTCCATGGTTTGCCCAGGATTGTGCCTATTGTTTCTGGCAGGAAGGGGCAGGGTATTCGACACAGTTAGGTTATTTTATTCCACCTATCTTTAACCAGGCTTCTCTCGAACTCGCCATTCAACGCGTTAAAGAAGTCCAGGCTGTGATGTCCGTACCGGTTGCCATTGAACCACCACCGCTTACTTTCGTTGCCGGGACCATTCCCTTGTTTAAATTTTTTGGTGAGCTTTCGAGAGCCACTGATTGTGCCATCTTGCTGGATATGGGGCACCTGGTTTCCTATGAAATGGCCAGTGGCAGGAAGGTACGTGATGCCCTGAATGAATTACCCTGTGAACGTGTGGTTGAAGTTCATGTGGCCGGGGGGCGATTGAAAAGAGGTGATGCAGGGCCAGTTTACGTCGATGCACATGAATGTACGATCCTTGAAGAAACCTGGCAGATGTTTGATGAAATGTTACCTGAGTTACCAAATGTTAAGGCCGTGTGTTACGAGTGCGAAGGTGTGAATGAGAATACCGTTTTAACAACGCTTAAGAAAATACGACAAATAGTGAAGGATAAAAGTATCAGCCAATCACTGCTTAGTAGTCTTGAAGATGCCGCATGAGCCTAAATAAATGAGTTTGAATAAATGAGTTTTTTGGAACAGGAACGTGCGCTATTTGATCTCTTGTTTGATCAATCACTACGCGAGAACTTTTGCAAAGGTTCGACAACTGCCTTCTCGGAATATGAGCTGGATGATGGCGAAATAGAGGACTTTAAGGAAATTCGTCCGGATGCCATCGAACTTGATGCATCAATGCGAACTTATTTGATACTGACCCATATTTGTCGTCAATTTCCAGTGAGCTTCAGCCTGGTTTCCTCTCTTCAGAACGGTATCAGTCTTTTACAGGGATTAATCAATCTACAGACCATGCGTTGTCATCCGACAGAGCGTGCCACCGTATTCACTTCACAACTTCGGGAGGAATTATCTGCCCCTGAATATAGTTGTGAGTTTGATTCCGATAAAGAGCTGGGAATGATCACTGCGATACTTGAAGCAGAACTGGGCATGGCCTGGACCAGTGCAATATTGAAACAAAAGGTTCTGGAAGGTAAATTGCCCTCAAAAAACATGCCAGATGATTTTAAATCGAATGATGAAGATTGGTTAAATAAACCGATTAAATTGGCATCTTATGTCAGCGCAGTGATTATTCCGCAATCTTATGTGAAATTAAAACAAACATTATGTCCCTGTGAAGATACTGGCCTTTGGGCACATCTGAGCAAGACACAATTATCTGCGTCATTACGTAGTAAAACTCTGGCATATGAAGATCCCAGGTTATTTATTACCAGGGCACATATCAGTACATTATCTCGCTGTGAGCCGACCGTAGATCATCAAACTGCTGAATTGACTGAAGGCTTCGCTCCATTGTTTCAACACGTCAACGGCACAAACACAACCGGTCAAATATTGGCCCAACTGAAACAGGCCGGCGCAGCAGATGAAATACTGCAGGGTGTTGAGGCAGGTTTTCACCAACTTTTAACCTCTGGAATACTGAAACTTGCATAACACTATGAATTATTTTGATTTGAACTGTAGACAATGCCCGCGACTGGCAACTTTTCTTGATGAAGTAAAAGAAAAACATCCTGATTACCATGCCAGACCGGTAGCACCATTCGGTGTGGATGACCCAAAATTACTCGTCGTCGGCTTGGCGCCCGGGATGCATGGGGCAAATGCGACGGGCAGACCCTTTACCGGCGATCATGCAGGTATTCTTCTGTATAAGGCACTGTATAAATATGGCTTTTCAAATCAAGAGTCTGCTATTCGTGCTGATGATGGACTGCAATTGATTGATTGCAGGATCAGCAATGCCGTAAAGTGCCTGCCGCCAGCAAATAAACCGACCGGGGAAGAAATCAATGTTTGTAATCAATTTCTCAGCACAGAGCTGGAAACACTTTCCCCGGGGACAGTCATCCTGGCATTAGGTCTGGTCGCGCATAAAGCCGTCATCAAGGCACTTAATCTAAAGCAGAAAGATTATGCTTTTGGCCATGGCAATACTGCGTCGATGGCAAATGGACAATGGCTGATAGATTCCTATCATTGCAGTCGATATAACACGCAAACACGTCGACTGACTGAGAAAATGTTCTTCGATATATTCAAGAAAGTACATGAACTAATAAATATAACTATATGATTATATTATATTAATATGTCTAGTATAGAAGATAAAGATAAGCTATCGGACCCGGTAGAACCTGATTCAGATTTATTCGATTCTGCCACCTTTCTAAAAGGCCT
>QNEM01000337.1 GCA_003645215.1 Gammaproteobacteria bacterium | reverse complement strand
GAAATCTTTAAGAAATCTTTAAGAAATCTCCGGGAATTCCTGAGAAATACCTGAAATCGGTGATTTTAGGTGTCTCCACAGACCGGAGATGCCTGTAAATATTGAATATCACTGATTTCTCTATATACTGCGCTGTCCGCGAATCCTAATTATCAATATTTATTACATTTTTTGAGAGTTTTCGCGCGTGCCGCAGACAGCCTGTTGGCTATTTAGCGAGTATTAACGCCATATTTGGTCGCAAAATATGGTTTGTCATTCATTAACAGTAGGAGCAGTACAATGGAAACATTTGAAATTATTGCTGAACCTCGCGAGGACATGGGTAAAGGTGCGAGCCGCCGCCTGCGTCGCGAAGGTAAGGTTCCTGGAGTTGTCTACGGGGCCAATAAAGATGCCGCATCAATCATGGTGAAGCAAAATGAGATCTTTCATCATCTTGAGAATGAGGCCTTTTATTCACACATCTTGACATTACAGGTGGGCAAGGCGAAAGAGAAAGTCGTATTGAAAGATTTGCAACGCCATCCATACAAAGCTCTGGTGCTTCATCTTGATCTATTGCGTGTTGATGAAAATGAGACCTTAACCATGCGCGTGCCATTACACTTCATCAACGAAGATATATGTATTGGTGTTAAACAGGATGGTGGTGTGGTCAGCCATGTCATGACTGACCTGGAGATCGTCTGTTTGCCAAAAGATCTGCCGGAATATATTGAAGTTGATGTGGCCGAGGTTAATGTTGGAGAAGGTATTCATCTTAGTGATCTTAAGCTACCTGAAGGCACAGAGATCGCCGCTTTATTACACGGTGGTGATGCAGCACAAATAGTCGCAACTGTTCATATTCCCAAGGTCATCGTAGAAATTGAAGACGAGCTTGTAGATGAAGTAGAGGGAGAAGAAGGTGATGCAGAAGCAGGTGATGCAGAAGCAACACCTGATGAAGGTGCTGATGCAGGCGAGTAATTCCTTTATTTGGATATCTCGTTTTAAGGGCACACAGTGCCATCATCATTTAAACTAATTGTAGGTCTGGGAAATCCAGGCCCCGAACATTCCGAAACCCGGCATAATGCCGGGTTCTGGTTTGTTGATTCACTCGCTGAAAAATATTCCCTTTCATTCAGATTAGAATCCAAATTCAACGCTGAGATTTGTCGAATACAAACAGCAGAAATTGACTGCTGGTTGTGCAAACCCATGACGTTTATGAACAGAAGTGGCTTTTCAGTTCAGGCAATGTCCAGTTTTTATAAAATTACTGTTGCAGAGATCCTGGTAGCGCATGATGAGCTTGATCTTGATCCCGGGATTGCGCGTTTGAAAAAGGCTGGAGGCCATGGTGGTCATAATGGACTGCGAGATATCATTGCACAGATGGGTGATAAGTCTTTTACGCGATTGCGCATGGGTATTGGACATCCAGGGAGTCAGGACAAGGTGTCACCCTATGTCCTGGGCAGACCATCTCAGGAAGATCGTCAGTTGATTGAAATTGCGATTAAGGAATCGGTAGATGTCATGCCCCTGGTATTTGCAGGTGATGAACAGAAGGCAATGAATGGCCTGCATCAGAAAAATAATATTAACGAATAACAAAGTAGATCATAGTTATGGGCTTCAAGTGTGGCATCGTCGGTCTTCCGAATGTAGGTAAATCAACCTTATTCAATGCTTTAACAAATTCTGGCATCAACGCCGAAAATTATCCTTTCTGCACAATCGATCCAAATGTCGGTATCGTTCCAGTACCTGATTCACGACTGGACAATCTGGCTGAGATTGTTTCACCACAGAGAGTTCTACCGGCAACGATGGAGTTTGTTGATATTGCCGGCCTGGTTGAAGGAGCATCAAAGGGTGAAGGTCTGGGTAATAAATTCCTGGCAAATATTCGTGAAACCCATGCTATTGCCCAGGTGGTTCGTTGTTTTGATGACGACAATGTTGTACATGTCTCGGGCAAGGTTGATCCACTGGCCGATATAGAAATCATTAATACAGAATTATGTCTGGCAGATCAGGAGACCCTTGATCGTGCCCTGCAAAAGGTACTTAAGATTGCCAAAAGCGGGGACAAGGATGCACGCAGGCAGGAAGCAATTTTTGAAAAAGCCATTGCACATCTTGATCAGGGTAATCCGATACGTTCGATGGATTTGCAAGAGCAGGACATTGAAGACCTGTATTCGCTGCACTTGCTGACGCAAAAACCCACGCTCTATATTGCCAATGTTGAAGAGGAAGGTATTAGCAGTAATCCCTGGATAGAGAAACTCAAGGTCCTTGCCGCAGAAGAAGGCGCTGAGGTTATCCCGGTCTGTGCCGCGATAGAATCCGAGATTGCAGAGCTTGATGATGAATCAAAACTGGAATTTTTACAGGAGATCGGGCTTGAAGAGCCGGGGCTGAATCGTATTATTCGTGCCGGTTATACCCTGCTTAATCTACACACCTATTTTACTGCAGGTGAAAAGGAAGTCCGTGCCTGGACTTTACACAAAGGTGATACAGCACCACGAGCAGCGGCAGTAATACATACTGACTTTGAAAAAGGCTTTATACGCGCAGAAGTGATCGCCTATGATGATTTTATTCAGTACCAGGGTGAGCAGGGTGCGAAAGATGCAGGGAAATGGCGACTGGAAGGTAAGGAGTATATTGTTTACGACGGGGATGTTATGCATTTCAGGTTTAATGTCTAAAACTAAAATAATTGCCCCATTACTTCGTTGCAGCATCATCTCGAATGCTCATGTATTATTCATACACTG
>QNEM01000336.1 GCA_003645215.1 Gammaproteobacteria bacterium | reverse complement strand
TGTAGACGTGTACCGTTTTAAGCAGGACCTTGCCATCGGTATTTACCCCAAGCAATTTGTAATTGAGGATGACTGTACCTACAGCCATTAATCCGACCACACAAATGACATTGAACCAATGGAATATTCGTGTGCTCAGATCCCATGCTTTATATGTGATCAAGTCATTTTTGTCGTTCATGAACTGTTAGCCTCAAGTGCTTGATACATGGACATTATCCCAGAATATTTTTACAGTAGTTAATTTGTTTTACAAATATTCCACAAAATTAATGATCTTGATCAAGAAAAGCGAAGTAATACATAAACCGAGAGACCACGTTGACAAACCCGGGCAGATACCATATTTTGCAGACCAGTTGCATCAGGTCCTTGTGTGCTTTTCGCCACAGGGTTAAATGGGAAGTCGGTGAGTATTTAGCTAATCCTTATACAATTCCGACACTGCCCCCGCAACGGTAAATGAGTAAAAGGTGATCATCAAAGCCACTGTGTTTAAGACATTCAACATGGGAAGGCGATCAACCTGACAGGATTTTAGTTCTGACACTCATGAGTCCGGAGACCGACCTTTTGCCAGAACCATATCGCGGTGGGCGATGGTGACGGTTTGATAGGTTTACTTTCCAACTCTTTCCGCACAAATCCCTACAGCGATATACCGTTTAATGTCTCGATCCCGGGTGGGAATCGAGAGTTATGGAGATCGTTACATGTTACAAATTACATTTTTATTATTATCATTCCTGATGGTCTCAACAGCATTGGCAGAAGACATTCCCAGTGTGGAAGAACCCATTATTGTCAGTGCGACGCGTTGGGAAACATCCGGTATCCCGACTTCCAGCAGCATCAAGGTAATTACACGCGACCAGATTATTGATTCCGGGGCAAACAACGTTACTGAGGTATTGCAGGGTCAGGGCGGCGTACAAATTTCAGATTTATTTGGTGACGGCAGCCGCAGTATTATTGATATGCGTGGGTTTGGTAGCACTGGTTCGGCAAATACACTTATTCTAATTGATGGTAGACGTATCAATAACACTGATCTTGCATCACCAAGATTGAACAATATCTTTGTTAAAGATATCGAACGTATTGAAATCACCCAGGGTTCATCTGCGGTATTGTACGGAGATCAGGCCGTGGGTGGTGTTGTCAATATTATTACCCGTAGACCATCAGAGTTTGAGGCCGGAATTGAACTGGGATATGGCAGCTATGACTATCAGTCACAAACTGGTCACATATCACATAAATTCGAGAATGGAACAGGTGTACGTGTCTCTGGTGAGCGTAAACGTTCGGATGGTTACAGGGTTAATAACGATACTTCTTACGATAATGGATTCATCAATCTATCTTATGAAGGCGACAGGAGCTGGATTTTCGCTGAGTATCAACGCACTGATGAAGATCTTGAGTTACCAGGTGCACTAACACAAGCACAGCTGGATGTCTCCAGGAAACAGACTCTATTTCCTGATGATTTTAATGATTCAACGAACGAGGTCGCAAGAATTGGTGGGGCGTTTTCAATAACTCCAAATTGGGACTTCGCTGCTGAATACACCTACAGTAAAGATGATGTTAATGGTGTGTTAACCGGTTTATCCTTGACACAGGATAGACGTAAAAAAGCATTCAACCCACGAGTCAAGGGTGTTATCAATATTGCCGACAGGCCATTAACAGTGGTGGTTGGTGGCGATATAGAACGAACTGATTATATTCTGGTTAGTCCTTTTGGTGCTCAAATTGGTGATCAGGAAATGGATAGTGTTTATACCCTTGCAACATTACCAATCAACGATTACGTGTCGATAACAGGTGGTTTCAGGAAGGCCTGGCTCGATCAAGGGCTTAATGATGGCTTCAGGTTTTTTCCAGGAGACGTGATTAAAGATAGCCAGACGGCAAACAGTATTGGCTTAACCATCAAACCTGTAGCTGCATGGCGCTTGTTTCTGAAACGTGAGGAAAATTATCGTTTTCCATTATTAGACGAAGAAATGAATGTGTTTACCATGACAACGACACTGGAAACCCAGACTGGTGTTTCAATTGAAGCAGGAACTGAATGGCACAATAACTGGCTGCAAACCAGTCTTGTGGGTTACCACATGGATATCGATAATGAAATAAATGTTGATCCTAATGCCTTTTTTGAAAATATTAATCTGGATAAAACGGAACATACGGGCCTCATTTATGAGATTGACGTATATCCTGCTGAACAACTAACAATTGGTGCCCAATATACGTACACTGATACAGAAATTACTGCTGGAACATTTGCAGGCAACGATATTCCCCTGGTGGCCGAACATCAACTGCTGTTGAATGCTAATTATCATTTCATGAATTACTGGAATCTATATGCAGAAATATTTTTTATCAGTGATCGAAATGCAGGCGGTGATTTCACCGGTTCATTGACCGAATTAGATGGCTATGAAGTGGCAAATCTTAATTTGAAATTCGATTATGGTCATTTTTCAGTATCTGCAAAGGTAAACAATCTGCTGGATGAAGAATATAATGGATCGGCCTCAGTGGATTTTTTCGGGGCTGTGGGGTTTTTTCCTGCGCCTGAGCGAAATTTTATACTGACGGCTGGATACAACTTCTAATAGCTATCGTTGAATAGAGAACACTACAGATAAATATGGGTAATCGACTGACAAAAATCTATACCAAAACAGGGGACAGTGGACTCACCGGACTGGCGGATGGCAGTCGCACTGAAAAAGACAGTCTGCGCATCTCCGTTATTGGTGATGTTGA
>QNEM01000335.1 GCA_003645215.1 Gammaproteobacteria bacterium | reverse complement strand
GTGACTTCAACGCCACATTTTTCACAGATGACACCACGGTGCTTCAGACGCTTATATTTACCACACAAGCACTCGTAATCTTTGACCGGGCCAAAGATCTTGGCACAAAAAAGGCCGTCTCTTTCTGGTTTGAAAGTACGATAATTGATTGTTTCTGGTTTTTTCACCTCACCATAAGACCATGATTTGATCTTTGCCGGTGAAGCAAGTCCTATACGGATGGCGTCAAAATCGTCGTGTTGATTTTGCTGTTTTATGAGATTTAATAAATCTTTCAACTTGATATCCTCTACTATAGCACCATGTCGCAGCGGTTCTTATTAAACCGCTGCCACAAATTATTTGTCTCCCCTTTCTTAATAAAGGGGAGTAATGGGGTTACAAATGTCTAGTCAATTTGTTCCAATTCGATGTCAATTCCCAGAGCACGTATTTCTTTCAGTAATACGTTAAAAGATTCCGGCATACCGGCATCGATTCGATGATCGCCATCAACAATGTTTTTATACATCTTGGTACGACCTGCAACGTCATCTGACTTAACAGTTAACATTTCCTGCAGTGTATACGCGGCACCATAAGCTTCCAGTGCCCAGACTTCCATCTCTCCGAAGCGCTGTCCACCAAACTGAGCTTTACCACCCAATGGCTGCTGAGTGACCAGACTATATGGTCCGGTTGAACGGGCATGCATCTTGTCATCAACCAGGTGATTCAGCTTCAGCATATACATGTACCCCACGGTAACAGGGCGGTCAAATTTATTACCCGTACGTCCGTCATAGAGTGTGGACTGGCCAGACTCATCATAGCCTGCTAATTCAAGCATACGCTTAATTTCACTTTCTGCGGCACCATCAAAAACAGGTGTTCCCATTGGCACACCACCTTTGAGATTTTCACACAAGGCAATAATATCCACATCACTGAGACTATCGAGGTCTTCTTTCTGACCTGCACTTTCATTATAAATTTTGTGCAGGTATTTACGTAAATTCTGAACTTTTTCAGCTTCCGCTGCTTTTTCCTGCAGCATGTCACCAATTTTCAGTCCAAGTCCACGTGCCGCCCAGCCAAGGTGAGTTTCCAATACCTGACCGACGTTCATACGAGAAGGTACACCCAGTGGGTTTAGTACGATATCAACGGTACGTCCATCTTCCAGATAAGGCATATCTTCAACTGGAACAATGGTGGAAATAACACCCTTATTACCATGACGACCCGCCATCTTATCACCCGGTTGTATACGACGTTTGACTGCCATATAAACTTTAACCATCTTAAGAACACCGGGTGCTAAATCATCACCGGCAATAATCTTCAGACGTTTTTCTTCGAATTGCTCATCAAATTCTTTTCTTGAATTTTCTAAATTCTCAGATAATTTTTCTAATTGCGTCTGCTGCTCTGTATCGCGCAGCTTAATGTCAAACCATTTGCTGCGCTGAGGCAGGCCTGCCAGGATTTCAGCAGTGACTTGATCACCGGCATTCATTCCCGGACCGCCATCAACAATCTGCTCAAGAAGCACATGTTCGACACGACTATAGGTATCTTCTTCCACAATACGGAATTGATCCATCATGTCTTTACGCACTGAAACTAAGGCATCTTCTTCAATAGATTTGGCACGTGCATCTTTTTCAAGACCATCTCGGGTAAACACCTGAACATCGATAATCGTGCCAACTTTACTACCGGAAACACGTAAAGAAGTATCTTTTACGTCCGATGCTTTTTCACCAAAGATGGCTCGTAATAATTTTTCTTCCGGCGTTAACTGTGTTTCACCCTTAGGCGTGACCTTGCCGACCAGAATATCGCCGCCCTTAACTTCAGCACCAATATAAACAATACCGGATTCATCCAGTTTAGCCAGGGCAGACTCACCCACATTGGGAATATCACTGGTGATTTCTTCAGAGCCTAGTTTAGTATCACGAGCGATACAGGTCAGCTCTTCAATATGAATGGTGGTAAAACGATCTTCTTCAACCATTCTTTCAGAGACGAGGATTGAGTCCTCGAAGTTATATCCGTTCCATGGCATGAAAGCAATCAACATGTTCTGGCCAAGAGCCAGCTCACCGATATCAGTGGAAGGGCCATCTGCCAGTACATCACCACGGGCAATCAAATCACCTTCTTTAACCAATGGACGCTGGTTAATACAGGTATTCTGATTTGAACGGGTATACTTAGTCAGGTTATAAATATCAACACCTGATTCGCCCGGCAATGTTTCATCATCATTCACTCGAATAACAATACGTGAAGAATCACATTTGTCGATAATACCACCACGCAGTGCAATAGCAGCCACACCCGAATCAAGAGCTACGATACGTTCCATCCCCGTACCCACTAACGGCTTGTCAGCCTTTAATGTTGGTACTGCCTGACGCTGCATGTTTGATCCCATCAATGCCCGGTTAGCATCATCATGTTCCAGAAATGGAATCATTGAAGCTGCCACCGAAACGATCTGTCTGGGTGATACATCCATATAATTTATTTTATCAGGTGAGTAAGTGGTAAATTCATTCATATGACGACAATTCACAATGGCATCTGTAATTTTGCCATTGTCATCGATGCTTGCATTCGCCTGAGCAATAATGAATTCCGACTCATCAATCGCTGATAAATAATCAATTTTATCGGTGACTTTACCATCAATCACTCTGCGATAAGGTGATTCAAGGAAGCCGAAATCATTGGTGCGGGCATAAACAGATAAAGAGTTGATCAATCCAATATTTGGACCTTCAGGTGTTTCAATGGGACAAACACG
>QNEM01000334.1 GCA_003645215.1 Gammaproteobacteria bacterium | reverse complement strand
TAAGTACTCCAAGTACTCCAAGTACTCCAAGTACTCCAAGTACTCCAAGTACTCTAAGTACTCTAAGTACTCCATTTCTCTTATCTTTGCCTCCATGGAACCCCGTTATCGCCAGATTGTACAGGCCTCATGGGTCAGCATCATCGGTAATGCGATTTTATCTATACTGAAGATCACAGTTGGATTGATAGCAGGCAGTATGGCGGTGGTGGCAGACGGTGTTGATTCGGCAAGTGACATCCTTACGTCTGTGATCACGCTGATCACCGCCCACATCATGAGCCGGCCACCTGATATCCGTTACCCATATGGTTATGAAAGGGCTGATGCCATTGCCTCAAAAGCACTTTCTTTTGTGATATTCTTCGCGGGGGCACAGCTGGCAATTTCCACTGTTACAAGGCTGATTGAAGGGGGCCCTGCCGAAGTCCCTTCCCTGTTTGCAATATGGGTGATCATTGCCTCCATACTGGGGAAAGTCTTTCTTGCAATTTATCAATCACGGGTAGGGAAAAAGACAGGCTCCGGCATGCTCGTGGCCAATGCCCGCAATATGCAAAGCGATGTGCTTATTTCCCTCGCTGTGCTTGCCGGGCTTGTGTTTACTGTTGTTCTGGACATGCCGGTGATCGATACCATCACAGCCCTGGCAGTATCCTTTTGGATCATGGCAACAGCAATCAGGATATTTTTCCAAACCAACAGGGACCTGATGGATGGCATGGCCGACCCCGGCTTGTATAAGAAGGTGTTTAAACTCGTTACCTGCATTAAGGGTGTGTATAACCCTCATCGCGCCCGCATACGAAAGGCCGGTAATAAATTTATCATCGATATTGATATCGAAGTTGATGGCTCAAAGACTGTCGTGGAAGCCCATGATATCTCCAGGGAAGTCGAAAACCAGATCAAAAATGGCATTGAAAATGTCTATGACGTAATTGTCCATGTGGAGCCTTATGGCAATGTGGAAAAAGACGAGAAATTCGGGGTTTCCAATAAAGATGTTTAATTAGTTGAACTGGTCCGCCACGGCGGATCTTCGCTTCGCTTCGATTGAATTGGTTGAACTGGTTGAACTGGGGGCGTGGTTTGTTGGTTAGGATTTCGTATATTTAGATGTTTAAGTTTAAGATAAAAATATTTGAACCTCTTAATATTCCGTAATATGTATGTTAATCCCCTAAGACCGATAATAATAATTATTTCAAGCTTTCTCTTTCTTGGAACGTCAAACATTCATAGCCAGACTCCGGAATGGTCATTGCCGTTTTCAATAACCGATTCCCTGACGGATAATCATAACCCACACATAGCAGTATATGAGCAGGGAAATTATAGCACGGGTGGAATTGTTTTCTGGGAAAGAGAATTCAATGATTCTACAACAGCGGTATGGATGCGCAATTTATCATACATGAGCCCGGAAGAGGAAGTATTTTATCAGGAAGGAGTTCATTTCCGTAATCTGCATTTCTTTCAGTATTACGATTACGATACTTTATTTGCTATATTTTATGAAGCCAACATCAATGGGAATTTTGATATCTATATGAGTAAGTATTCCGAAGATGGGAATATAACTGATCCTCAATATGTTCTTGGAGGTGAGGGGGATGATGTCGATATGAATGTTTTGCAATATGAATTTGTTGGCTGGCAGGTTGATGGAGCGATTAAAGTTGCCGGGTTTGTATGGCCAAACAGCTTTACGGAAGCTGTTACAATTGACTCGCTGGGCTGCTTGAATCCTTCTTTTGGGGCTAATACTATTGTATATGAGAAAACAATAAACGACAGCTCCCGGATTTACTACGCAACATATGATTATTCCCAGGGATGGAGTGAAGCCATTGAATTTTTCAGCACAGGGCACAATACGTCTCTTGAATTCGAGGGAGCGAATGATCCTCCATTTTCAATTAATATATTCTTCTGGGAAAACTATAATGGTACTGAGTGGAGGATTTACGGTGCGGATCTTGATGATCTTGAAATCATGGATACGGAAATTGTCAGTGATGAACCATTATTTCCTGATCCCATATACATTCCGATTCCTGTAACGGAACCACAGTACGTACTTATTTCCTACTTGACATTCAGTAAAGAGGAGAATGGTGCTCGCGAGATATTTGCTAATAATGGCTGGGGGAACTTCCTGGATTACCAGAATATTTCAAACCACGATGCCATTGATACCAAGCCATATATTGAAGTCGGTGGTTCTCATTATAAAATTTACATCTACGATATCTGGGAAAGATATATCAACGGGCACTGGCAATTGATGGCCTCAAGGCTGGATTTGCCGGTAAGTGTTGATGAAAATGCCCCCCTCAATAATGCAAATAATTTAGGCTTATATCCCAACCCTTTTTCTGAACAACTGAATATTCAGTTTTCCACTTTGCTGGATAGCGATGCCAGGGTGACAATTTATAACTCATCAGGTATAATGGTCCGTTCATTTAATGCCGGGAACAATAAACACCTTGCCTGGGACCGCAACGATGATAAAGGCAATCCTGTTCCACCGGGAATTTATCTGCTTGAAATCACTTCGGGCAATGTAAGATCCACCGGAAAAGTGATCGTTACAAACTAATTGGGAAGCAGATATCGGAAATCTGCCATCTGCTTCCCGTCCCCCGTCCCTCGTCCCCCCTCCCCCCCCCCCCCCCCCCCCCCCCCCCCCCCCCCCCCCCCCCCCCCTCCCCCCCCCCCCCCCCCCCCTCCCAAGACAGACTACGGCTACTGCAGTCGGTAGAGTGTACCTTGACGGACGCCGCAGACGGCAGCACCCG
>QNEM01000333.1 GCA_003645215.1 Gammaproteobacteria bacterium | reverse complement strand
TAGAGTCCGGTCTCGACTTTAATACTAAAGGCATAATGCTTGGCATAGACTATCGATTTAACGATCAGTTTGTTTTAGGGGGCGCCCTGGGTTATATGAAAACCGATACCGATCTAGATAATGATGGTGGTGACCTGGATTCCAATGGCTATATCATGACCGCATATGGAACCTATTATGATGAACAGAACTATTATATCGATTTTTCTGTAACTTATGGAGTTAATGATTTTGACCAGAAGCGGCATATGAGTTATCAATTCCAAAATCAAGGGAGTGCTAACCAATTTGCAAAAGCAGATTATGACAGTGATATGCTTACTTTATTTGTGGCGGGCGGCTATAATTTTAACTATGGCAGCTGGATGCTGGGACCGCGATTAAGCCTGGAGTACATAGACATAAATATTGATGATTTCACAGAAAAAATGTCCGATCCAAATGGCTCCGGGGCTGGATGGGGTACTAATATTGATGATACTGACCAACAATGGTTAACACTTAAGCTGGGTGGCAAAATATCTTATGCCTACAGTACTTCCTGGGGTGTACTAACCCCTTATTCCAGCATAGACTGGCTGCATGAATTTAAGGGTGAGTCACAAGTAATCAATGGTAGTTTTGTTGAGGATCCAGCTAATACGAGTTTTAGTCTCTATACTGAATCCCCTGACAAAAACTACTTTCAATTCACTGTTGGTGTGTCAGCTGTTTTACCGGGCGGTATGATTGGTTATCTGAATTACGACACAATACTGTCCAATGATCTTTGGAGCAAGGATTCCATCAATGCCGGTATACGCTTGGAGTTCTAGATAGGTATTGACATTATGATAACTGGTAAAGATATGGAATTACCTGAAGATGATGGTACACGGATTTTCCCTGAATCCCAAAATAACTTCTCTGATGATAATATCAATACAGGTGAAAAGAGTGGCTCAGTTGATGATGAGGCCACTCGGATTGCTCCCCAAAAGTCTTCTGCAACTGAATATTCTGAAGATGAACAAGCCACGAGGTTGAATACCTCCACAACGCAGAAAGACAAAACGCATCAATTTTTTACTCCCGGGGTAACAATCAGAAACCGTTTTCTACTGGAAAAAGAAATCGGCCGAGGAGGGATGGGCCTCGTATATACAGCTCGGGATCTACTCAAGGAAGAAGTCGGTGATAAAGACTCCCTGATCGCTATCAAGTTGTTATCAGAAGAGTTCAAAACTCATCCTGATGCTTTGCGCATGCTTCAGCAAGAAACCCGAAAAACACAAAAACTAGCCCACCCTAACGTGGTTACAGTTTACGATTTTGATCGCGATGATGATACTGTGTATATGACCATGGAGTTTCTTAGTGGCTCACCTCTGTCCGACTATATCAAAGCACATGAATTTACCATTAGTAAACTTGATGATATTCTGCCTATTATTTCTGATATTGTTCATGGTCTTGAATATGCACACAAACAAGGCATTATCCATTCAGATTTAAAGCCGGGGAATATATTTATCACCGAACAACAAGTAACGAAAATAGTGGATTTTGGTATAGCCCGTGCACTTATGGATTCGGGAAAATCTAAAAAAGACGTGTCACAAACTGAATTAACCGGTCAAGTCAACAAGGATAGCATTACGACACAATCAGATACCGATCAATTGTTTGCCTTAACACCCCAATATGCAAGTCCTGAAATGTTCGATAATGCCCCACCAGATACTCGGGATGATATCTATGCACTGGCCTGTATTACCTACCAATTGTTAGCAGGCAAGCATCCTTTTGCAGGACGTCCGGCTAATGAGGCGAAGAAAAAAGGGCTTGTACCTGAACGAATAGAATCACTTACTGAACGACAGTGGAAGGGTCTTTTTGCCGGAATGGCTCTGGATAGAAATGCTCGAACCGAAAGTGCCGAGCAGTTTCTGCAAGCTTTTCTACCTAAAAAAAAGGAACCCTGGCGATGGGCTACACTCAGTGTTGGTCTTATAGCTGCCAGTATTACTCTGTTTTTTTTACTTCAACCGCCTCAGGAGGCGCCGTTATCAGAACATGAGCAAACTATTGTTAACCAGCAAATAGAGGTCGCTAAACAACACACGAATATCGGTAATCTGGCCAGTGCACTTGAGAGTTACAAAATGATTCTGGCGCTTCCACCCTATAATAAGGAACCGCCTGGTGGTGGATTTATTCAACATCCCTATGATCGCGTCGCCACTAAGGAACTAAAAAAATTACTGGGTAAGTTGCAAGAGCACGCAGAACAGACAATCAAACAGGGAAATTTCAACGATGCGAAAGCGTTCATTGAAGCCGGGCTTGCAGTAGATAGCCAGCACACTGGTTTACTAAAACTCAATCATCAGCTTGAATCAAACAAGTGATACCAAAGGAAGAAGGTTCTATGTGCTCTAAATTCACCAGGGTGATATCCAAACTATCAGATTTCTGGTTCAGCTTAATTCTGATAGTGATCATTGTTAGCGTTTCAGGTTGTAAAAATACTCCCGAGTCGGCCAGCAGTTTAGAGCAATCAGGAAAAAAGGTGCCGGCTGAAAAATTACTGGCCGTCGATTGTTTATTACCACCTGAAATACGCCAACTGGGTCGACAGAGTGTCTTTGCGACCGCACGCAGACCCATCAAGACAACGGCATTAGATTGTGAATTTCGTGGTGGTGAATATGTTGCATATAACAGAGCCGATTTCCGTACGGCACTCAATGTCTGGCTCGAAAGAGCAAAACAGGGTGATCCGGAAGCTCAGACATACCTGGGGGAGGTTTACGAAAAAGGCCTGGGGTTAAAGCCTG
>QNEM01000332.1 GCA_003645215.1 Gammaproteobacteria bacterium | reverse complement strand
TGCAATAAACATTTTCTATTTCGTGTTGGATCGGGATTGATGTGCGTAGAGGCTGTCGGCAGTGCTGATATATTCGCTCCAAAAAGAAATGCTTCACCATTTTGCAACAAAATATAACTTTCATTGATCTGTGCGCGCCCCGCGCGAATGCTCTTAACTTCCCAGCCTTCCAGTGACAGACCTGCTTCATAGCGATCTTCTATGAAATAGTCATGCCTGGCTTTCTTGTTAAGCGCGATGGTACTGCTTTTGGATTTTTCTTTTTTGGCCTTTGCCACAATGAGTTCCGCCTTGATTCTGCGCGCGATTGTATACTTTCTTGCCTATCATGTCCTTTTGTACCGCTTTTCTGTCAACATGATCATAGCCTTGAGAGAAACCGTAAATTCCCGCAGAATGTGCTCAATTATTTGATGGAATATTATAATGGCTGAGAAAAGACAATCTATCCATGGCCAATGGTCTTCCCGCTGGGCTTTTATCATGGCAGCGACGGGTTCTGCTGTTGGTCTGGGTAATATATGGCGCTTTCCCTATATCACCGGGGAGTATGGTGGCGGTGCATTTGTGCTCATGTATCTTGCCTGCGTTTTGCTGGTCGGTATCCCAATCATGATGGCTGAGGTCATGCTCGGTAGACGGGGACGCCAGAGTCCCATCAATACAATGAGCTCATTATCCAAAGAAGAAGGGCTGAACCCTGCATGGCGTTATCTTGGCTGGATGGGCGTGGTTGCCGGATTTTTGATCCTGTCTTTTTATAGTGTGGTTGCCGGTTGGACACTGGAATATATTTTCCATGCGAGTTCAGGTAGTTTTCTGACTGCGACTGACGGGGAAATAGGTGAGACCTTCGATAGTCTGCTAAGAGACCCGGGGCAGTTATTGGCCATGCATACCTTGTTTATGGCATTGACGGTTGTGGTTGTTGCCATGGGTGTCAGGAGTGGTCTGGAACGCGCCGTTAAATTTTTGATGCCCGCGCTTTTCATTTTGTTATTAATCATGGTCGGTTATGCCATGTCCACTGATGGTTTTCAGGAAGGGCTGTATTATTTATTTTATCCGGACTGGAGCAAGTTATCCGCTGAAGGATTTCTTGCCGCATTAGGCCAGGCATTTTTCAGTCTAAGTCTGGGCATGGGTGCCATTATGGTTTACGGATCTTATCTACCTGATGATGCCTCGATTGGACATACCACTGTCAGTATTGCCCTGGCCGACACAGTCGTTGCGATTATGGCCGGACTGGCAATCTTCCCGCTGGTTTTTGCCTATGGTCTGGAGGCTGGTTCAGGGCCAGGTTTGATCTTTGTGACCTTGCCTATTGCCTTCGGTCAAATGCCCTATGGTCAGGTCTTTGGCACGGGGTTCTTTGTTTTGTTATTGTTCGCAGCGTGGACTTCATCTATTTCCCTGCTTGAACCCGCGGTCGCATGGTTGGTTGAAAATCGTGGTATTGCCAGACCAAAAGCGGCGGCAATCGCCGGATTGATCGCGTGGACATTGGGTATCGGATCTGTCCTGTCTTTTAATCTTTGGCAGGATTATAGATTATTCGATAAAACCTATTTTGATATCATGGACTATGTGACATCCAATATATTGTTACCCTTGGGTGGTTTGTTAATCGCTGTTTTTACTGCATGGTTAATGTCGAGAAAAGCGATAGTTGCAGAACTTGGCTTGGGGGAAGGGCTTGTTTTTCAGGTCTGGTTGTTCGTAGTCCGCTTTGTCGCACCTGTCGGTGTTGTGGTTATATTTTTACATGCTATTGGGATCATTTAAGTGGTCTTGTTTAATGGGTTTTATTTAAGATGATTTATCTATGACTGAGATTAGTAAAACAACTGTTGTGCCCTATACCTCGGATGAGATGTATGGGCTGGTCAGTGATATCGAGTCTTATCCAATCTTCTTGCCCTGGTGTACCGAGGCAAAGATACTCACTCAGCAAGAGGAAAGGTTGACGGCATCATTGTCACTGGCATTAGGAAAGATCAGACAATCATTTACCACACAAAATACCATGCAGGATGGATCTCGCATTGATATGGAATTGATCGAAGGGCCATTCAAACATCTGACTGGTTACTGGCGGTTTACTCAGGAAGATGATCAGTCTTGCCATATTCACTTACATATGCATTTTGAATTCAAAAACAAAATCATCAAGCATACTTTAGGAAAAGCATTTTATAAGGTGATGGATTCGCTGGTTGAATCCTTTGTGCAAAGAGCACAACATATCTATGGCAACCGATAATGGATTACCGCTAACCATAGCCATTGAGGTTGCCTATGCTTCGGTTAATAAAAGCTGGCTTCTTCCAATTGAAGTCGAAGAAGGCACCACAGTCCAACAGGCGATAGCAAGTTCAGGGATACTGCAACAATGTCCTGATATTAATTTGCAAACAAATAAAGTCGGGCTGTTTAGTAAAATTGTTGCACTGGATGTTCCAGTCAGGGCAGGTGATCGTATTGAAATCTACCGTCCCCTGGTACTTGATCCAAAAGAAGCAAGACGCCTGCGGGCAGAAAAAGCAAAGCAGGCAAAATAATGTTTACTACAAAACATATTTATCTTTTTGCTGGTCTTGTCATTTCTACCATTCTGATTTTTATAATCTCACTATCAATCGGTTCTGTTGATATAAGTATCAAACAGTTGTTACATGCATTGCTGCATCAGGATGATTCATTGGCATCAAGCATAGTGCTTGATCTACGATTTCCAAGAACTGTGGTTGGTTTCATGGTTGGTGCCATGCTGGCCCTGGCCGGTGCTTTAATGCAGGTACTTTTACGCAACCCATTGGCTG